>JANXZD010000389.1 GCA_025355705.1 Bacteroidota bacterium
AGAACAACTGCATAAAATAAAAAAGATAATCCATTTCATATAACATCCTCACATTAGCGTTTTTGTTCCGACGCAATTCTTGTTCTATTCTGATCAACAATTCCACCGCGCTGTGTTAGCGCAAACACAACAACGTTCAATCCAAACTGCAACTGCCGCGTATTATCATACGGTCCACCCGCAGAAGACGGAAGAAATTTCCAGTATCCCCATGCAAAGTTATATCCTCTATTTGAAATGAGCGCGACCATTCTTCCATTGATGAAGATCGATTCCACAAACGGATACACTTCTTTTATTTCCCGAACGCGTCTGTCATACCGAACTAAATCTTCTCCGGACGGAGGACCATTGAAATTCTCCCAGACCGAGTACATTGGATGAGCGTTCGGCACTCTTTCGAAAACAGCATCATATCCAAGGGCGTCTTTTAACATTTGACGTGACGTTATATTGAAGGCGCCCGGCTGATACGCATTTCCATCATCAATAAAAATAAATCCGCCGTTGCGTAAATAGTTTCCGAGATTCTTAGCTTCTTCTTTTGTGTATTTCACGGCGGCTTGAAATCCCATCATATAAATAAACGGAACAGTCGTCAATTCTTTTGAATCAAGACGAATGGTTCCACGTATAGAAACACGAAGTTTCGTACTGTCATTTGCATAATGTGCCAGACTCGGTAATGCCTGAGGGACACAATTCCATGACGGTTGTCCGTCAACAACATCCCATCCTGTTGCTGGAGATTTCTCAAGTTTTGTTGAACTATATTCAAGCTGATAAATATTCAGAAATCCTCGAATATCTTTTTTATTCTTTGGATTCACTTCAATAAATCCGTCAAATCGATCTTCAAAATTTTCAGATGAGATAAGATTGTCCCGCATCGCAGAAAGTCCTCCCCCGCTTCCTCCACGCGTATTCTCAACATCATTTGCAAAATTCGGTCCCCATTCTTTTCCATCACCCGGTCCGGCTCCCCAACCCCCAGCACCACCAACACCAAAATTTCGACCGTAACTAGTAGCTCCACCCGGAACTCCCCATCCAAGATCGGATGCACCGCTGGATGCCGTCAATGCACCAAAGAAAACACTCCCTTCTCCTGCTCTTCCACTGGCATTTGGTGTGACAGGAGCTTTATTGACAGGATCAGTCGTAACGGGTGCTTCTGCTCGTGAGAATACGATTTGCCGCGCAGTTGTTTGAGGAGAATAATCGACGGTTTTCGCAAGATCGAATGTTTTAACAAATCTCGGAGGCTGTGCTTCGAATTTTACCGGCGGCTTAATGAATTCGTACGTATTCAATTCCACAGAAACAATTCGCTCACCCTTATCTCCTCCAAATATCACAATAATTATACCGATGGCAAGATGGAATAGACCCGAGACAATAATCCCATACAACCCAAATTTTCTGTATGAATGTAATTTTTGGGCAAGTGTCATTGATTCTTTTCCGATTCAATCCACCGTTTATGCTGTTCGGCAAAGAATACAACCATTTGAGCTTGAGGTGCTGTTGAATATTTTTCAATGATCTTGTTGAACATATCGAGTGCTTTTTTCTTATTACCCAATTCAGAATATGCCGATGCAATATTCGCTTCACTCGCATATCGAATATCAGCGTCCGGGTATTTTTGGATCACATCTTCCAGCATTGGAATCGCTTGCTGGAAGTTCTGTGAGTCAAAAAAGATCATTGCTTTGGAATAGGCCTGAAATGAATTGATCTGATCCAATTCGTGGACAAGATTCTTTGCCTCTTCAAACCGTGAATATGTTCTATATTTGTCAACAATTAACTGATAAGCATTTTTCGCTTTTTCATAATCCTTATTGTTATAGTAAAAGTCTCCAATACTAAATTGTGCATCTCCCGCTTGAGCACTATTGGGATACAGTCGGACAAAACGTTCGAACGTTTCCACCATTTTTACCGTATCACCGATGCGATAAAAACACCATGCCTTATTATAGGCAGCGGTAATTGCATATTCAGATTGTGAAAAATCCTTTGTGGTGCGATCATATTCTTGTATTGCCAGGTCGAAGCGCTGTGCATTGTAATATGTCTCTGCAATTCCATATTGCAGTTGTGCGATCCGACTGTTGTTCGGATATTTTTTGATATACTGCCGTGTTAACACAACACCTTCATCAATTCTACCGATAGCGATCAATGACGTGGAACGATTCAATAAGGCTTCTTCTGATTTCTGATCTTCGGGGTATTTTTCGATGAACTTTGCAAAAAGTTTTTCGGCAAACACATATCCTTGTCCTTCATAGAATAGATTTGTTGTCTGCCATAAAATTTCTTTTATATATGGGTGATGCTCAAGTGTATCCGCTGCTTCGACCAATATTTCAACTACTTTATCAAGATCCTTGAGATTACCGTATGCATTTGCAAGAGCACCGTACGCCTTCGCCCGTGAATTATCATCTGCACTATCAGCCTTAATCACTTGTGTTCCGTACTCAACGACTTTTGAATGATCGTTTATTTGTACGTACAATTCGGTCAGTGCAGATAAGTATCGCACTCTGATAGGCTGAGAAGTAACCTGACCGAGCAATGCAGTAATTTTTTCTACCGCTTCTTTCTTTTTTCCCAATCCGATATATGACAATGCAAGTTTTTCGTTTGCAGTTGGAACCGAAGAAGAGAAGTTCTCGGAAAATAATTTTTGTTGAAGACAAAATTCAAGATCAACAACCGCTTCGGAGAATTTTTTCGTCTGTTGATATATTGCTCCCCGCGCAAATTTTGCCTGTAGCCGCGCATTCTCAACAACAGAAGAATCATTCAGTACAATCGACATTTCCTCAATCGCTTTATCGAATTTACCCATGGATGCCAGCAGTTCTCCATACGTCAAGTGAGCATACGGTTTGAAGCGCGATGAATCTGCTAATTGCTGGATCACGCCGGAAATATATTGTTCCGATTCGAGGAATTTACTCAGAGATGAATAGATCTTAGTGATACGTCCAAATGCCAAAGGATAAAATTGCGATGACGGCTGAACATTTTTCAACGATACCATCGCGCTGTCATTATTCCCGCTATAGAAATATGACATGCCGCCGTAATACCATATCTCTCCCAACAATTCTTCATTGTTAACTGACTTTGCAAGCGTACCATACTCCATGATCGCTACTGCATATTTTTTTTCATCATAGAATGTTTTGCTATACTGCATTTTTGCATGGGGAGCTTCTTCCGAAGAAGGAAAATTTTCAATCACATTTTTGTAATTCTTCCTGGCATTTTCATAATTTTTCAAAGCTAAAAATGCATTACCGCGAAGGATTGTAGCTTTTGATGCAAATTCACTGGAAGGATGATAAACCAGAAATGAATCTGCGGCAATAATAACACTTGCGTTCTTCTTCGCTGCATTGTAATTCAATACGGAAAAGAAACGCGCATTCTCCAAAGAGAATTCTGCCAGATCGGCAAACTCGTTATATGCTTTTACATAAAAATCATATTCATTGGCAGACCGTTCAAATTCTTTTTGTTCCTGATACGTCCTTGCAATTTTATATTGCATCCGCGCTTGAAAAACCTTGTTCTGGAAATTATCATCGATCGCTTTTC
>JANXZD010000410.1 GCA_025355705.1 Bacteroidota bacterium
GAAAACATTACAACACGATTAGACCACACAGTAGTTTGAAATATCGACCACCAGCACCAGAAACTTTTTATCCACTTCAGCTTGCCAATGCCTGAAGAAATTTACTAACTTAGCATTGGTACATAAACTGGGGGCAGGTCAACCAAATAATCTTTGAACCAAATAGAACTTTTAGTTATACTATAGCCGTCCCGTAACCGCGGGACGGTTTTTTTATATTTGGAGCAATGAATGCATATAGCGGATATCCTTAAGCAACACTCACCGCATTTTAGTTTTGAATTCTTCCCGCCGAAAACGGAGGAAACTTCAAAGTCACTTTTTGAATCGATCAAAGAACTGACACCGCTAAAGCCGTCGTATGTGAGTGTAACCTATGGCGCAGGTGGTTCTACACGTCAGTTGACACACGATCTTATTGTGCGGTTGCAAAAAGAATCCCAACTGACGATCGTATCGCATTTAACGTGTGTCGGAGCGAGTAGAGATGAGATAAAAGCGATATTGACAAAGTATAATGAAAGTGGAATTCAAAATATCATGGCGCTTCGCGGCGATCCGCCAAAGGGCGAAACGCAATTTGTGCAGACGCAGAATGGATTTGCGTATGCCGCGGAGCTTGTTGCGTTCATAAAAAAACATTTTCCCAATATGGGTGTTGGTGTTGCAGGTTTTCCAGAAGGACATCCCGGTACTCCAAATCGATTGAAAGAAATCGAAAATCTGAAAGCAAAAGTTGATGCAGGCGCTGATTATATTTGCACGCAATTATTTTTCGAGAATCGTGACTTCTACGATTTTTGCGAACGGTGTGAGATTGCGGGAATTAAAGTTCCTATCATCGCGGGAATTATGCCGGTAACTTCACGAAAAGGATTTACACGAATGGCAGAATTGGCGCTTGGTGCACATTTCCCCGCTAAATTAATCCGGGCAGTTTCACGCGCAGAAAATGATGAGTATGTTGAGAAGGTAGGAATCCATTGGGCAACGGAGCAAGTCCGCGATCTTATAGACCGTAATGTTGCGGGAATTCATCTCTACACTCTCAATCGTTCGAAGCCAACAATAAAGATCTATGATGCGCTTGGTGTCAAAGATTCCGAAAGCTTGCGAAGAGCACCGATTCAATTGTAAAATTATAGAATGTGAATACGTAATTGAAAAATTCCACACAATCTTCAACTGATGTTTCCAACGAAGTAGTAAATGTTTGCCGTAGAGTTGCCGTGAAAGGATTTGTTGCTGCGACCGATGGAAATATTAGTGTGCGGCTGCCAAACGGGAACATTCTTGCAACACCAACCTCATTGAACAAAGGTTTTGTGCAGAAAGAGGATCTGGTTGAATTGTCTTTGGATGGGAAGCAGATCAGCGGAAAAAGAAAACCATCCACCGAAATGAAGATGCATTTCTTTATTTATCAGCAAAGAAAAGATGTGAATGCTGTTGTGCATTGTCATCCCGTTTATGCAACAGGGTTTGCAGCGGCGAGAATCCCGTTGAAAGAAAAAATTTTTCCAGAAATGATTGTAGGGCTTGGGAATATTCCTCTTGCAGGATATGCAACACCATCAACCGATGAAGTTGGAGAATCACTTCTTCCGTTTGTTATGTCGCACGATGCGATATTGCTTTCAAATCATGGGGTCGTGACATTTGGAAACGATGTGTGGGATGCATATTTTAAAATGGAAAAGGTAGAGCAAATAGCTCATACACTTTTTGTCGCAGAATCCCTTGGCGGTGCAAAACAATTATCTTCTCATCAAATATCGCACTTAGAAGAACTAGCCCAAACAATCTACAAGAAATGATATTTATGAAAAAATTTATTATTCTTTTATGTATCGTTTCATCTCTGTTTGGTCAGTCCAATAGTTTATTCCCAAAATCCAAAACGGATGAAGTTCTTTTCAAAAAACTACGAGAACTTGTAAAAGATTTTAAAGGTGATGTTGGTATTTATGTTCGACATATGAAAACCGGAAAGACTGTTGAGATTAATGCTGATACTCTTTTCCCGACAGCAAGTATGGTAAAAATTCCGATTATGATCGGAATTTTTGACAAGGTTGAGAAACGGGAATTGAAATATGATTCGTTGTTGATGTATCGTGATTCGTTGTTGTATCCGGGAGAAGATATTGTGGGAACGTTGAAAGATTCAGGAAGAATTGCATTAAGTAAAAATGTAATGCTGATGATTACCACGAGCGATAATACTGCCGCCTTATGGAATCAATTAATGGCGGGAACCGGAACGCGCATCAATGAGATTATGGAACAGAATGGTTTCAAAGATACTCGTGTTAATTCCAGAACGCCCGGACGCGAGTTGATGCGTTCGATGTATGGTTGGGGAGTAACGACGCCAAGAGAGATGGCGGAACTTATGTCAAGCATTCGCCAAGGGAAAATCATCTCTCCGTGGGCAAGTGAACGAATGTATCGAAATCTTGCCCGCATCTATTGGGATGGCGAAGCATTATCGGAAATTCCCCCGTATGTTCACGCTGCATCGAAACAGGGAGCAGTAGACAAATCCCGTTCCGAGGTTGTGTTTGTCAATGCGCCGAGTGGAGACTATGTTTTTTGTGTTATCACAAAGAATCAACAGGATGAGAGTTGGGTGAATGAGAATCAAGGATTCGTTCTATTGCGAAATGTTTCACGAACACTCTGGCAGTATTTTGAACCGAAGGATCGATGGAAATCTTTTCCGGAATCAATGAAGTATCATTAACCACAAAGGGACAAAGAATTTTACCATGAATACAAAATTAAAAATTGGTGTTCTCTTTGGCGGTCGCTCAGCTGAACATGAAGTGTCACTTGTTTCCGCTGCTTCCATCATCACCGCATTGGATAAAACAAAGTATGAT
>JANXZD010000426.1 GCA_025355705.1 Bacteroidota bacterium
TCAAATGCATCATACAGTCGCGACGATGCATTTGATACACAAAAACTTCCTGTTGTCTTTACCATTTTTTGTTTGATCTCCGTGATAATGAGTGCAGTATCGGAATCGTATAACGCGCACCCAATTGCCGTTCTTGCACTGAATATCCTTTCGTATATCTTTGGCGGCTGGTATGGAATTCAGGAAGCGTATCAAAGCGCGCGTGAAAAAAAGATCAATGTTGATATGCTCATGATCCTTTCGGCGATCGGCGCTGCCACGGTGAATCAATGGCATGAAGGCGCAACGCTGTTGTTTCTTTTTTCACTCTCGAATGTATTGCAAACGTACGCAATGGACCGTTCACGAAATGCGATAAAAGCATTGCTCAAACTTCGTCCGAACGAGGCATTGGTGAAACGAAATGGTAAAGAAGAACGAGTTCCGATAGGCGATCTTCGCATCGACGATATCATCATCATCATTCCCGGTGAAAATATTGCAGCGGACGGTGTGATCGTAAACGGGTCTTCGGCGATCAATCAAGCGTCAATTACCGGTGAATCGGTTCCGGTCGATAAAGAACCTGGCGATCCGGTGTATGCCGCTACGATCAATGGAAGCGGTGCGCTTGAAGTGCGTGTCACTCGGTTGGCAACCGATTCCACATTATCGCGCATCATTCAAATGGTAGAAACAGCACAGCATCAGCGTGCACGAACGCAGTATCTGCTTGAAACATTTGAATCGTACTATGCGGTCGGTGTTATTCTTTTTACGATCGGGCTTATGCTTGTTCCATGGCTCGTTCTTGGGCATGAATTCTATGAATCATTCTACAAAGCGATGGTGATCCTTGTTGTCGCTTCTCCGTGTGCACTGATCATTTCAACACCGGCATCCATTCTTTCCGCCATTGCCAACGGCGCACGCCATGGAATTCTCTACAAAGGTGGAGCATATATGGAACGCATGGCGGAAGTGAAAGCAATTGCATTTGATAAAACCGGAACGTTGACTCAGGGAAGAATGAAAGTAACGGATGTGTATGTGGGAAAGAACAATCCGGCAAACGTTACGGAATTATCGCTGTTGGCGCTTTCCGCTGCGCTGGAAGGCCGCTCGGAACATCCGATCGCAAAAGCGGTCGTTACAGAAGCGAATGAACGTAAGGTACAGATTCCCGCAATGACCAACTTTGTGTCGCTGCCTGGACGCGGAGTTCACGCAAAATCCGAAGGGTACCTCACATTCATTGGCGGGTTTAGAATGTTCGAAGAACATGGCGAAACCATTCCTGACGATCTGATGCAGGCAAAGAACCGGTTAGAACAAGAAGGAAAGACGGTGTTGATCATTCATCGCGAGCTTGGACGAAACGACGACAAAGGAATTCACGAAGATGATGGCGGATGGCTAGGCTGCATTGGTGTTGCCGATGTTGTTCGTGAAGATGCTATGAGAGCCATTGCGGAATTAAAGCGAATCGGTATTGTTGCAACGGTAATGCTGACCGGCGACAATCCCACGGTTGCCGCAAGTATTGCAAAGCAGACGGGAATCGATGAGGTATATGCAAACCTTCTTCCCGAGCAAAAAGTTGAAGTATTGCGGAACCTGCAAAAAAAATATGGAACCGTTGCAATGGTGGGGGACGGTGTGAATGATGCACCCGCACTTGCAACAGCATCAGTCGGCATTGCGATGGGCGCTGCGGGTACGGATGTTGCCATGGAAACTGCCGATGTTGTGCTGATGGGTGATACATTAATGAACATTCCATACGCGATCAACTTAAGCAAGCGGGCAAGAACGATCGTATGGCAGAACATCCTTTTCTCTCTTTCAGTCATTGTTGTTCTGGTAAGTGCCGCGCTCGGATTTTCAATGCCGCTGCCGTTCGGAGTTATCGGTCATGAGGGAAGCACGCTGATCGTTGTTGCAAACGGATTACGATTGTTGCGGCATAAATAATTTTTCATTCTGCGAATAAGGAAATTTGTATGCAGATGACCATTCAAGAAGGAAGCAACTATTTCCGCGGGCTGCTTCTGTTGATCCGCAAGGATCATAAAGTGACAGACGAAGAAATTGCTCTATTGATGCGCGTCGGTAAATCATTAGGATTTGCAAAAAGCTTTTGTGAAACCGCTGTTACCGATATTCTTGAGAACAGATATATCCTTGATAAACCGCCGGCCTTTTCACAACAGGAGATTGCAAAGAAGTTCATCACCGACGGGTTGATTATTGGATACTGTGATCATAAGATCCATGCGAGCGAAGAGCGGTGGCTTCGATCGGTTGCAGCAGAAAACAAGATCACCAACGACTGGTTTCTCCAAGAAAAAGAACGCGTAGAACATGCGTACGAAAACAACGAACTTGTCTTTGATGATCTTGTTGTGGAGTATTTAAAACAATAAACGCCATGGATCCATGGCGTTTATTGTTTAGTGTAGGTATAAATTATGCTGTCGCTAACGACATTTCTTGCAGATCATTTCTGATCGTTTCCAATTCTCCAAGAATATCTTCTTTCAATACGGCAAGTTTCATTTCAAAATCTGAATAGAGATCCCGATAATATTCGATCCCTTCATTCAGGTTCTGTTGGAAGGTCAGAAAATATTTCAATTGTTTGTCCGAGATCGGCGCCGGTGTTTCTGCGATCTTTGTCTTCAGGTAATCGACATACAATTTCAATTCTTTCACGAACAAGTTCGGACGTGTTTCTTCGTTGACGATATTGATCCTTCCGTAGATATGGTCGACCATTTCTTTCAACGAAACGACCTTATTAAAATATGCGATGTTCGGTCCCGGACAAATGGAAACCCCGGGTCCTTCAACTTTGGTATCTAAATTATTCACGATCAATGCAGACGTTCCCAATCCGACACAGATACATGATTTATCGGTGACTGCATCGAATTCCTGCTGACGTTCTTCCGCACTTGCTCCTTTTTCATCAAGCATTTTGATCCTGATGTTCTGGTATTGACGCGATGCTCTGCAGATAGCCTGTTCGGTGAATTCCGTGTTGAGTTGAATATATTTTTTTGGGCATGAACTTCCCGGACGTCCTTTGTCGATCAATTCCTGTTTCTCAATGTCCTTTGTATTTCCCCGTAAGCTATTGAACGGCACTCCGAGCGGCGAGATGTTGCTAAGATAGAGATCCTCTTCTTTTGCATCACACAACAATTGCATTGTATGTACGTCGACATTGGTCGCTTCAGGAACGAGCAGGAACGGCGATCCCCATCCGATGGAGTCAAGTCCATAATGTTCGAGCAAAAATTGATGTTCTTCAGCCGTGCCGACTCCGCCTTGCGCAGTAATCTTAATTGGTAACGGAGAGGGGGGAGCAAAACGATTTTTATTTTTTAATGCTTCAACAACAATGTCGTGAGTTGTTTGGATCAGATCTTGTCGATGAAGTCTGAACTCATCAAGGATTGGTCCCATCAAATATCCGTCTGTTGCGAACGCGTGACCTCCGCAGTTCAATCCGGATTCGATGCGGTATTCGGAAACCCACAATCCTTTTTTCGCTAGGAATTTTCCCTGGATGATCGCCGAGCGGTAATCACTGACCTTTAAAATTATTTTCTTTTTGATATCGCCGGCCGCGTCGGGATAAAAGTCTTCGAACTTTTCAATGTATCCGTACAAGCGGGGATTCATCCCAGCTGAGAAAACGATCGCCGAGCGAAGGTTGCTTTGTGCGTAACCGCGAAGAGCGGCATGCGCATCATTAAATTCGTTGGATAATTTTTCATTGTTGCGGTAATTCTCTTTGTCCAGCTTCGTCATGATATTCACATCGATACTGCCCGGATGAAGGTGAGCGTCGATCCATGCAGAAATATCTTCACGAACAGTATTATTGGCAACAAATTCGCGGAACTGTTTTTTTACTTCGGAAAAATCCGGAAGCATGTCAATGTACTTTTGAACTTCTTCGCCGGTTTCGTTGAACGACCGTTTCATTTCAGCGAACTTATCGTGCACCATTTTATCAACAAGATTCAAGTATGCAGTAATCCGCTGTGCACGATGATCGGTGCTGTTCTTTTCTGTGATCGCGTTGTACGGGAGGTCCAGTTTTTTACTGTAGAACTCCCGCATTTTTTCAGCGAGAATATCATCGACCAAGGACATTACCGAAGAAATGCCGTAATGGGCAACTTTCACGGGTGTATCGATCGTAAATCCGATTCCCATAACCGGAATATGAAATGTATGCTGATTTTTGACTGCTTCCATAAGGTTTCCCCAAGTGTGTATATATTATAAAATAAGACATTTCAGACTGGATACAAACAGGTTTTTTACATAATGCAGGAATTAGCGGAAAAGACTCGTTTTACTGGAAAATAAAAAGCCACGGCAATTACCGTGGCTTTGAAGTCAAAAAGATTTTCCAAATCTCTAAGAGCTAGAAAATCCAGGATTACTTGAACGTATCTTTCGAATCAACGATCGTTACACTCTTTACATTTAATTTATATGTTGCAACAACATCATCTTCAGCGAGAACGTCTTTTGGCAAGCCCGATTTCACTGCATCGGAATATGCCATTGGCGAAGGAGTATTTTCTTTAAGACTCTTTGCAAGCTCCTCCGCTTCGCTCTTATCAGTAACAATAGTAACAAACATATTATTGGTGCGCCAATATTTTTTAGTTGCAGCATTCACATCTTTCACCGTCAGATTCGCCAATTCTTTATCAACTTCGGAGATGAAATCATTTCTTCCGTAGAATTTCGAATCCATCAAATAGCCGAGTTGTTCATTCGGAGACTGCACATACAGTTTGATGTAACTGCGGAGGAATGTTCGTGTTGCTTCAAAATCTTCTTTCGTTAATCCCTTGGTGATGATGTTATCAACTTCGCGGACAGCCATACGCAATGCAAAATGTGCGTGACCGATCTTCACATTGGAAAGTTCCTTGTATTGAACTTTCAATTGTTTTGCAATTTGTACGGGACGGATCCACAATGCAAAATAATTTGAACTGCGCGGAACACCCGAAGGAGGAAGCATCGCTCCGCCGCCGTTGTTGTACCATTCAATGTATGAATAGTCGCCATAGTTCATCGAGCGTGTTTCGCGGATCTTTTGATATAACTGTCCGTATGATTTGCGATGTTCACCGAGATAGGAATTAGCCACCATTAACGCTGCAAAATCTTTACTCGATCGCGTGATTGCAAGGGGAGTTCCGGTAAAAATTGCAGAACCAAACGCATTATCTTTTGCAATGATCTCAACTTGAACCCCGTCCGGCGTGTTTGCTTTGCCCGGTGTTGGTGCTGCGAACTTCTTATCAGAAAGCATTCCCAGATCGGTCTTTAATTGCTTCACGAAAGCGTCAGAATAATTTCCGGCAATACCGATCGTAAGATTGTTCTTTGTGAAGACGTTGGCATAGTGTTGTTTAATGTCGTCCAGCGTGATCGATTTAACGCTTTCCGACTTTCCCTGAACCTTGTGCTGATAATTTGTTCCGCGGAACAATAGATCTTCCAATGCTTTCTTGCTGTACTCTTCGTCAGATGAAGCGCGGATCACTTGGTCGACATAGTTCTGTTGATTCTTCATCACTCGCTGGAAATCTGCATCAGCAAATGAGGGTGTGAGCATCAATCCTTTGATGATCGGATAGAATTGATCGAGAAAATCAACATGGACCATAAACGTGAACGTTGTTACTTCTTTATCAACTTGAGCAAAATACCCTGCAGCCCAAGGATAGATCTTATCCTGGATCGCACTGTAGGTCATTTCTTTTGTTCCGCCCTGCGTGATCGAGTTTGCGGCTGCGGCGGTGAGTCCCTCTTTTCCTTTCGGATCGGAGATGGAGCCGTTCGCAAATCGCAATTTAATGACAACCTTGTTGGATTTTGGCTGTTTGAGTTCCACCAGCTGCTGCGCGAACATTGTCGTTGCGAACAAAATTGTGAGTAAAAGAGTTTTCATCATTTCACACCTCCTTGCGCATCGGCAGAGATCGTCGCGATCGTCAAGCCCGATGGCACATAATATTTTACAGCGGCCGCTTTCAGATCGTCCACCGTCACTTTATCGTACATTGCGTAAATTCTGTTCAATGATTCCGGATCGCCAATGAGCGTGATGAATGTGCTGAGCGAATTTGCTACGCGCTCCGGATTATCAATGCCCATTGCAAAGCTGTATTTCATCCGCGATTTCGTATCGGCAAGATTCTTTTCTGTTGTGCCGCTCTTCTTGAATTCCTCGATCGCTTTCACGATCTCGTCCTTTACATACGGCATATCCTCTTTCTTGATAAGCGATGCTTCAATGGAAGAAAGATACGGATCGCGTGTGAACATCATGTCGCCGTTGAGACTTCGTACTTTTTGTTCTTCCAGCACCAGCTTTTTATAGAGTGGTGATGTTTCGGAGAAGAGAACCGCATTCAACACGTCGATCGCCGGAATGTTGATATCCGTATCGCTGTATGCCGGGGTCTTGTAATTCAGGCTGAGATACGGAGGGATAGATCCGTTCTGAAGATGCATGTACCGCGTTGAATCCTGTTTTGCTTCTGCCTGAACGGTAGAAACATACGTTCCATGCTTCCACATTCCGAAATATTTTTCTGCAAGCACATCTACTTGTTCGGGTTTTGCATCGCCGACAACGACGATGGTCGCATATTCCGGACGGTAGTAGCGATTGAAGAATTCAAGCGAGTATTTGTACTGGTTCGGCATATCGATGATGTCCTTCAAAAAGCCCATGGTCGTATGCTTGTAGGTATGCTTGTCGAACGCGGTATTGACGAGACTCTCTTCTAATTGTGCGTACGGACTTGCATTGTTCTTGGTGTATTCGCCTTTCACCGCGCCTGCTTCGGTCTTGAAATCATGTTCTGTATAATTCAGATTCATAAAGCGGTCCGCTTCGATCTCGAACATTGTTTCCAGTTTCGTTGCATCACCGGTCATGTGATAGATCGTGCGGTCCAACGAAGTGTTCGCATTCGCTCCCGCGCCGATCGATTTCAGTACTTCATTATATTTATCACGCGGATATTTATCCGTTCCCCGGAACATCATGTGTTCAAAGAAATGAGCGAATCCCGTTACACCATCTTCCACTTCATTGCGCGAACCGACGCGTTCAACGATGAAGAATGAGGCTAGTCCGGGACTATCGAACTGCACTGTAACAACATTAAGTCCGTTCGCCAATGTTTTTTGATGGATGGGATAGGGAAGGATCTTGTCCGCAGCGGACAGAGAACCATTCCATATCACAACAGCCAGCAAGACAGCGACGATGTTCAACAGAGTTTTCATCTTATGTCTCTCCTATAGTGATTTTACAATTGTTTACTGAAGATTCTTTGCGATAGAAGTTTGAGGAATATTGCTAGAGATGCAAGGGAAATAATTTACTGTTCATCAGGTTCAAAATGGATGAGCACATCGGCGATCTCGGGAATATTTTTCATCAATACATTCTTTAGTGCATGAGCAACATCATGTCCTTCTTTCACAGTAATAACAGCGCTCACCGTGATATGCAGGTCTACAAGATATTTCATTCCCGATTTTCGGACGCGACATTTTTCCGTGGCGATCACCCCCGGTATCTCGCGTGAAACCGTCCGGATGACATTCACAAGATCATCATACCGATGTTCATCCATGATCTCGCCGAACGCAGGACGGAAGATGAGATAGCTGTTGTAGAAAATAATGATCGTTGCAACAAGCGCTGCCCAATCATCCGCTGTTTCATATCCATCTCCCATGATCAGCGCAATGGAGATGCCGATGAATGCTGCCGCTGATGTCAACGCATCGCTGCGATGATGCCATGCATCCGCTTTCAGTGACGAACTATTAGTCTGCTTGCTGGATTTGCTGACGAACCGAAAAAATAATTCTTTAATGAATATGATGACGGCAAGGACAATAAGCGTGTACGGTGCCGGAACTTTGTGCGGAGTGATGATATGTTCAATACTTTGAATGGCAATGATCACTCCGGAACCGATCAATAATACGACAACAATGAATGTTACGACTGATTCAGCTTTGCCGTGACCGTACGGATGATTTTCATCCGGAGGAAGTGAGGAATACCGCAGACCGACCAGCACAACAATGGAAGAGAAGACATCGGAGGTTGATTCAATAGCATCAGCAATGAGCGCGTACGAATTGCCGAAATATCCGACAAGTCCTTTAACGATTGCAAGCACTGTATTGCCGATGATACTGAAGATGATCGTCGAGATCGCTTTGGTGGTTGACATTACAATAATATACGACAGAATTAATAAGCGAAGAAGAATTATTTGAATTGTAGTGAAGGGGCTGTCGTTGAACACTTGACCGTCATCTTCAAGATGACGGTCAAGTGTTTATTTTAACACCTTCGGCACTTCATCGATCGACATGAAGATCGTTTTCCCTTTTGCTTTTCCGGTTGCAACCATTTCATCGGCGCCGCTTGATGGACCGCCGATCCTTAGCACTGCATCGCAATGACTGATCAATTGCACGGCAACGGGATGGAAGATCTCGTTGAACGGCGCGTCACCAATGCGTTTCGATCCTGCCGCTTCGATCAACGGAAGCGCAAACCATTCTCCCATTACCGGCAGATGTCCTAAACGATAAAGTGTCAACGCCGTATCGGTCATTGCCTGCACGTTTGCTGCGATCTTTTTCGGATCGTCATTCGTGCCGGAGCGGTACGGTCCTGCGACCAATATCATCAGTGATGCGTTGTTGTTCATTAATTATCCTTGTGGTGATTGACGGTCAGTTTTTTTGTGATGATATTCTTTTTATCAATAGATCAATCGTTGGCACGGGGGTGTGATCTCTGCATATAACGCGGAGGTTTTGTTGTCGATGATCCTGGTGTTCAATGCAAAGCCGTTTACTTTATTATAGATGAAGATCTGCTCAAGAAGACTTTCTTTAAAGAACGACGAGCGTTCCTTCCAGATCCTTCCCGAAACAGTGATGACCGTTTCGATCTCCGTGCGTGTGTAACTTTTGATCAGTCCGAGCCTCCGCAATTGTGGAAGCGTCGTATCGGAGAACTGCAGCGCCACACGCCGCTCCGCGTCCGTTACATTGTTGGCAAGGGTGTCGTTCATCTTCCCCCAAAGCGCCGGATTGTTCAACAGTTTTTCATCGTGACGTTGAATAAAATAATACGTCATTCCTACAAAAAATAATGCAAAGGAGACAGTGATGATATTTTTCAGTTTATTATTCATGGTTACGCAGATATTCCTGCTCTTTGCGAATTAGAAAATCAAATGGCATACTGTAAACTTGCAGAAAAATATGGAAGATGCAAGACGATTTTTTAGTTGTCATTCCCGCATGTTCTCATCGGGAATCCATAAACTGAAATCACGGACAACAAAATTCTTTTCATACAGTTGACCGTCACCTTAAAAGTGACGGTCAACTGAAGACAATCACAGCAGTATTATGGAAGCAGCGAACTTTTTGCCTGGAACCGAAGCACTCGTGAGTTTGAATAACAGGTGATGAATAATTTTCCGGTGGAACTCTGCACTGCAACGCCGTACGGCTGACCGATGTTGGTTTCGGACGCTGCAGTGATGGTTCCGTTCGTGAAATTCGATTTTCCCAACACCACGTCGGCAGAATCTCCGCTCTTTTTTGACGGGGCGTTGTAATACACCATTGTGCGATTGAGCCCGCCATCCGCAACGTAAAGATTATTTTTCT
>JANXZD010000438.1 GCA_025355705.1 Bacteroidota bacterium
ATTGAACTATAAATTTGATGATCCGAACGATTCGAACCGATTGTTTTATCGAAGCGATCATTACAGCTATGCGAAGATGGGAATTCCGATCATATTTTATTTTGACGGAATTCATGAAGATTATCACCGCGTAACGGACGAGATCGGGAAGATCGATTTTGATAAATATCTGGAAGTTGTGAAGACGGTGTACGCTGTCGGGACAAAGATTGCAAATCTTCCGAAACGTCCGGTGGTAGATAAACAGGTTTCCCGTGATATGAACGAATAAATTTTTGAGGTAGTATGAAAAAAACAATCGTTTTTCTTTTCGTATCGTCTTTGATATTCGCACAATCGGATTCGGTTGCGGTGAATCTTGCGAATGCAGAACGATCGTTCTCCAACGCATCAGAACAGATAGGAATAAAAAATTCATTCCTTGCATTTCTTTCTGACGACTGTGTGATGTTCAATCCGTATCCGGTGAACGGGAAGGAATTGTACAGAAATCGTCCCGCTAATTCTGCAAGTCTATCATGGTATCCTGTGTTTATCGAAGTTGCGGCATCAGGCGATTTTGGAATCTCTACCGGCCCATGGGAGTTTCGCAGAACAAAAAATGATACTCCTGTTGCCTATGGTCATTTTTTTTCGGTGTGGAAGAAACAATTGGACGGAACGTGGAAGGTGGCTCTTGATAATGGGATCAGTTATTCCAAAGAAAAAAAAAGAAACGAAGCGGAGCATTTAACGATGCTTCCGTTGTTGAAACCGGCCAAGAGCAATGGTGACCGTGTCACCAGGGAATTGTTGGAAACTGAGCATCGATTCATCCGATCAGTCAAAGAAAATGGAATCATCGTATCGTATTCCGCATTTGCTGCCGGTAATATGCGGGTCTACAGAAACGGGGATTTTCCATCACAGCAAAAGGATGAGGCAATTAAACTCTTAAAAGATCAAGAGCAACAAAACGATTTCTCTCCAATGGAAACCCAAATTGCATCATCGGGTGATTTGGGATTTACGTATGGATTTTCCGTTAACGCAAAGAATGATTCAAGCAGTTACATCCGTGTGTGGAGAAAAGAAAAAGAGTGGAAAATTGCCATTGATATGCTTGAACCATTCAAAAAATAATTATTTCTTGCTACTCTTTTAGCCGTTTAAAGATTGCAAATTGTTCACCATGCTTTAATGGAGCGGTATGATCTCCGTTCTTCAATTTCAGAAGTATTTTTTTGATCTGCTCTGGAAAAATTTGAACATTTACTGTGCCCAGCGAACCGCTGTTTGAACGGGAAGAACCGACGGAATATTTACGCACGATCTCTGAGAAATCTGCACCTGCCTCCAGTAACGTGAATGCGGAATCCGCCTCTTCTTCACTGTTAAATATTATTTCTCCGAGCAAAAGGTAGAGTGGATCTGAAAATTTTACAATTGCTGTTTGTCTCAGCCAAATACTGACGGGTTTGTCCTCGTACCGTGCGGGAGAATATTTCCACTGACGAATTGCATTTGTTGCAGATGAATCCCAGGAAAGACTTCCACTACTGTTCATTAATTCAACTTCGCGAACAGATCCATTCTCGCTTATGAAAATTTTTAGGTCAATTCTAAGAGGAGATGATGTGAGCGGTTTTGGAAATGCAGGAAGAGGATATTGATACACGAGTTCCGGAAGAGTGAGTCCGTTTGTTTGTTGGATTGAAGAGCAATCAGAAAAAAATATGAGCGAGAGACACAACACGAGAGGTTTCATAGATTTCTCCTTTCAAGTGTTGTTTCAATGTACAGATTAATTACAGGATATTCCAATAGCAGATGCTGCGGATGTTCTATCATTGTTCTCCAAATGTCATCTAATCAATGGAAAATATCTCTCCTCAATAATCTTCAAATGATGCAATTGATGCCCAATAATAGTGAAACCTAATGCCAAAACGGATATTTGATTTCTATTACTGATTCCGATTCGCAGCAGCATCTCATCATCAAAATATTCAAACAATATTTTGTTTGACTGGCGTAGAACGATAAGCTCTTCGAGTAAAGTATTTATCACCCTATCATTTGCATTAGTATTTAGTGCATAACTATTTTCATCAAATCCGGGAAGTGGTGTGTTGTCGTTCCGTGCAAAGCGGAGTGCACGGTAGCCAAAAATCCGTTCAGCATCGATAATATGCTGAATGATATCCTGGACCAGGAGGTCAGGCTGGCACAACTGAAAAAGGACAATTTCATCAAGATTAAGGCTGTTCTTCCGAT
>JANXZD010000441.1 GCA_025355705.1 Bacteroidota bacterium
TTGGTGCGCGAGGAATGGGAATGGGAAATGCAATGACAGCAGTAAAGTCCGGAGAAAATTCCGGGTATTATAATCCAGCTACCGTTGCACTGTTGAAACAACAAACTGTCTCCCTTGCTTATGGGATTTTAACGTTAGATCGTAATCTCAATACATTATTTTATTCTATGCCGATTGATACCAATGCCGGTATTGCCTTTGGGGTTATCAACTCCGGTGTTTCAAATATCGACGGAAGAGATGGAGATGGATTTAAAACTGAAACGTATTCAACATCGGAAAATCAATTCTCTCTCTCGTTTGCATTGCGTATTCGAGCGATCACCATCGGATTGACCACAAAATTATATTATTATTCTCTCTTCAAAGAATTATCAACGACGACCGTTGGATTTGATTTTGGTATCATTTATCCATTAGCAAAAAATCTTACCCTTGCCGGAACGTTTAAGGATATCAACTCTAAATATCGATGGGACACTGCTCCCCTTTATAATCAACTCGGAAATTCAACAATTGAGAATTTTCCTACCCGAAAATCGATCGGGCTTTCATATATGTTGGAAGATAACTCAGGATTAATTTCAGCAGAAATTGAGAACAGCAGTCTCGGA
Organism: Bacteroidota bacterium; assembly: GCA_025355705.1. Lineage (GTDB taxonomy): Bacteria > Bacteroidota > Ignavibacteria > UBA10030 > UBA8401 > UBA8401. The sequence continues at coordinate 615 of JANXZD010000441.1, forward strand.
ACGACAATTATCCGAATTGGCAGTGAATACACTCCTATTGAGATGTTCACTGTTCGGGGAGGAATTGATGGATGGAATTTGAAGCATCGTGACCAAGCCCATCCATCTTTCGGATTTACACTTCGTTCTGATTTTACCGATTGGAAACCTTCGTTCAACTATGCGTATATTGTTGAACCATATGGTGTTTCTTCAATGCACGTAATCTCTCTATCGATCAAGTTATGAAAAATTTCTTCAAATTTTTATTCCTTTTCACGACTGGGTCCGCGTTCCTTTTTTCGCAGAATATACAAACAGGTCTTTCGTTCTTAAAATTAAGCGCCAATGCTCGTTCTTCGGGAATGGGTGAAGCATTTACAGCAATATCAAATGATCATTCGTCATTTTACTATAATCCTTCCTCAATTCGTTCTTCCAATAGATCGCAGTTAATGTTAAGTCATAGAAATGGATTTGCTGAGACCACCACAGAATATCTTGGAGTAACTATTCCAGGAAACGATGTTACAATTGCCTTTTCTGCATTGACAACATCTGTCAATGGAATTGAGGTTCGACAACAGCCGGGTGAAGCTCAAGGAACATTCGATGCCAGAAATGGAATGCTCGGAGTCGGCGCAGCAATAAATCTGTCGAACCATCTCTTCCTTGGTTTTACTGGAAAATTATTATATGAAAAGATCTTTATTGACGAAGCAAGCGGTTATGCATTCGACGGAGGAATATTGTATATGTTCGATGAGAACATCAATATAGGATTCAGTGCAACAAACTTTGGACAGATGGGCCTTTTGCGTTCAGAACGTTCCGTAGTACCTGCAACAGTGCGAGTTGGCGCTTCCTATCACACTTCCCTTTCATCTGAAATTACATTGTTAGCAGCAAGCGATATCGTTAAGACCATTAATGATAATGGAATTCACATCCATGCCGGTTCGGAAGCAATGTATAATTCATTGTTTGCACTTCGGGCAGGATACCAAACAGGATATGAGACTAAAAGCTTTTCAGGTGGAATTGGTATTCTGTACGGGATCATAAGATTTGATTACGCATTTGTTCCAAACAACGGAGCATTCAGTCCAAACCATTTATTCTCACTCAGTTTTTATCTTTGATCCTTCTTGGTGAACAAAAAAGTAAACATACTGTTCACGGCAACATTTTCAACTCCATTCATACAAGAAGATCTAACGATCTTAAAAACTCATTTCTCCGTTACAAAAGTAATTTCCTCCGGAATCAAAACATTTTTTATTTATTTCTCCGCAATCAGATCGAATGATATAACTTTTTCTTGGTTTGCTTCGGTCTATTCATCTATCTTAGTTTTCCTGACTAAAGTATTCAGGAAAAAATCCATTCTTATTCTGGGAGGTGTTGATGTCGCCAGAATTCCAGAATTGAAATATGGGATCTGGAATAGTTGGTGGAGATCTATTATTGTGCGATATGGTGTGACAAATGCAGATCTTGTTTTGGCGGTTGATGAATCTTTGAAAAATGATGCTGTACGTCTTGCAGGATACGATGGAAATAATATTCATGTCCTTCCTACCGGATACGACTCCACTCGTTGGAAACCAGGTACCAAACAAGAAAATATTGTTCTCACTGTAGCGAATTGCCACAATATGACACGGGTGAAAATTAAAGGGATTGATTTTTTGATTGATGTTGCAAATACAATGCCTGATATCTCTTTTGTTCTGATCGGATTAAAAAATGAGATCGCCGTGCAATTACAAATCCCAGCAAACATAAAATATTATGAATCACTGGAACAATCGAAATTGTTGGAAGCATACCAACGCGCAAAGATCTTTTTTCAACCTTCACTGCGCGAGGGATTACCAAACACGTTATGCGAAGCAATGTTGTGCGGCTGTTTTCCTGTGGGAACAAATGTCGGAGGCATCCCTTCCGCCATCGGTGATACAGGAATAATTGTACAGCATAACGATGTAATCGAGGCTACGAATGCGTTGCACAAAGCAATGGAACATCATGGTAACACGATGGCACGAGATCGAATTATGAAATTTTATAGTATCAAAAAAAGAGAAGAATTATTAATGAAATATATTTCATCGCTGATCAATGAGAAATAAACCTGTTATACTGCAAATTGGGTTGATCCGATACGAGCCTGCGTGGGAATTACTGTTCCGACAAATAGGTGTTTCTTGGAAAGTAATTACTTTGGAAGAAAGTCTGATTGAACACTATTCCGTTATCATTGTGAATGAAGAGGTCAATTCGTCAATTGGTTTAATCATCAATTCGTATGTGGCTGATGGTGGAACCGTGTTATATACTGCCAGTGCCTTACAAAATAATTATACAAAAGTATTAAAGAAAAAATATGTGTCTTCACTTCCCCCTACCCAAAACGCTTCGTATACTACGAATGGAATTCTCGATATTTACGAACAATGTTATTTTTTTTCGAACGATGATATCGTTGAGATAGATCCAATTGGAAACGGGTA
>JANXZD010000455.1 GCA_025355705.1 Bacteroidota bacterium
CAAAAGTTTCTTTTATATTCGCCGTACTATTGATTGCGTTAGCAACATTGTCGCGATTGATTCCTCATCCAATGAACTTCGCACCAATTACTGCAATTGCATTGTTTGGTGGCGTTTACTTTAATGGAAAATTTTCACCAATTCTACCATTGACAGCTCTTCTTATCAGTGATCTTTTCCTTGGTTTTTATGAAGGAATAATATGGGTCTATGGTAGTTTTTTGCTTGTGGTTGCAATCGGATTGCTTATCCGCAAACATAAAACGGTTCCAGTTGTTTTTGGTGCAACAATCGTTAGTTCATTATTATTCTTTTTGATTACGAACTTTGGTGTTTGGCAAGCCGGAATGTTCTATACGAAAAATTTGAGTGGATTAAGCGAATGTTATGTTGCCGCAATTCCATTCTATCGTAATTCAGTAGTGGGAGATATGTTCTATGTAACAGTGATGTTTGGAGCATATGAAACAATGTTAAAATATCTGCCAAAAATTCAATCATCAAAAGTGTCACTATAAGATTTAGATTTTAGCATTTGTTCTTTTCTATAGAAATGTTGGTGTCCCGATAAAACTATCGGGGTGAAAATGGGAATCTCGTGATTCACTAATCTGAACAATCGAGAGCTGACCCGCAACTGTGATTGGCGCCGTAGGTGCCATAAGCCAGGAGACCTGCCAATATTTGATTCAATACTCCTTCGAGGACTGAGGATGGATTGAGAAATTATTTTTACGATCATATTTTCTTAGCCCAACTTTCTTTTCAAGGTTGGGCTTTTTGTTGCTATCAATTCTTTGTGAAAAAAATTATTATCATATCATTATTGTTCTTTCGTGCCCTGTTTGGTGAAGAGGATTCAACGATCGTATATAGATTGAATGATGTTGTGGTTACGGGAACAAGGAGTCCTGTGGCTGTTGAGAAACTTTCTTCAACGGTTCAAATTGCAGATAGTGTTTTGATCGCTCAAAGTAATGGAACGTCAATTGCTGATGTGCTGTCATCGATCTCTGGAGTATCACTTCGAAACTACGGTGGAACTGCTGCCCTGCAATCTATCTCGTTACGGGGAATGGGTTCAGATTATTCTTTGATTCTTATCAATGGTCAGCGATTTACCACGTTCCAAACAAACACAGTAGATGTTGGTATTTTTTCTTTATTAGATGTCGATCGTATTGAAGTAGCTGCGGGAGGGAATTCTTCGTTGTACGGAACAGATGCTGTTGGCGGAGTGGTAAATATTATTACAAAAAAGCCTACTGGAAAAACAACAGGAACATTTGCTGGAAGTGTTGGATCATTTGGGATGAATAGCTATCAATTCTCCGGCGGCGGCGGGAATGAACAGATGTCGTTGCTGGCATCAGTGCGAAATGAACGTGGTCGCAACGATTATGAATTTTATTTCTCAGATGGTATCAATCGATACAAACTTCAGAGAATGGGTTCTGATTATTTGCTCAGTAATTATTCAATCTCTGCGCGTTCAATGTTTGATACTCTTGCTGTCTCGATGATAACTTTGCGATATTCTAATGCGGATAGAGGACAACCCGATGCTGTGACGAGTAACTATCAGAATAATCTTGCACGCATTAATGATAAAGATCTTATCCTAAATATCGTCACTGATATTGAATTATCGAATGAATGGACTGTGTCATTTCCGATCTCAATCTACAACAAGCATCAAACATATCGCAATCCGAATATAATTACCAATGGATCACCGGTATCGAGTTTTTATGAAAACAATAATATTTCCTTCACACCATTGTTTCAGATTTCAATGTCGTCCGACCATATGCTAAATGCAGGTTGGGACATAGCAGTTGCATCAATTTCAAGCAATGAGGTTCACTCTGCTCGACGCGAACAATTCAGCGGATTCATCTCTTCACAAAACATATTCCACATTCCGTATGAGATCATCATGTATCCATCTGTACGTTATGATTCATTTTCGGATACGGAAGGTGCATTGTCTCCCAAAATTGGGATCAATATTGGCATTTTAGATCAACCACTTCTGCGATTTCGATCTAGTTATGGCAAAAATTATCGTGTTCCTACATTCAACGATCTTTATTGGATTGGTGGCGGAAATCTGTCATTAAAGCCTGAACATTCTAAAAATTATGATATCGGCGTTATTGCAGGGTGTAATGATGAATTTGCCAGTGTATTAGTAGAGGTAAACTATTTTGCTATCAATGCCACCGATAAGATTGTATGGCAACCTATAGCAGGCAATATGTGGTTACCCAAAAACCTCCAATCTGTTTCCTCAAAGGGTGTTGAAATATCTGCAAAAGTGAATATCCTTAAAAATATTTTAACGATACAATATCATCAAAACTTTGTACAAGCCATTAAAACAAGTAGTGATTATTCCGGTGACGAAACAGAGAATAAAATATTAGCGTTCGTTCCTCAAGAAACGTCAACATTTATTCTTGGGAGTTCATTCAGCGGAATATCCATGAATATTATCTACTCGATCACCGGGTATCGTTATGAAACCGCTAATAATAATCCGCGTTTCATACTGCCTACATTTGACAAAGTCGATGTGAATCTATCATATGGTTTTACTTTACATTCTATGTCAGTTCGATTCAAAATTGAAGCGAATAATATTTTTAATAATGATTATCAAATGATCTCTGGTTATCCAATGCCTTTAAAGAACTACATGATGACTTCGGAAATTTCATTCTATTGATTAATAATTCTATTATAAAGGAAATACAATGAGACAAACAATAACGGTTTTATTTTCGATTTCAATTTTAGTTGGATGCAGAATGAACGACCCGATTGCGCCTGTACAGGAAAATCCTGTTGTGATAAAAGGAGTTTATATTCTTAACGAAGGGGGATTTACAAAATCGAATGCATCGTTGACAGTGTATGTCCCTGATTCCAATACAGTATATCCTGATGTGTTCAGCGCTGCAAACAATCGTTCGCTTGGCGATGTAGCAAACGATATTGTGATCCACAATAACAAAGCGTATATCGTGGTGAACAATTCACACAAGATTGAGATTATTTCAACTGAAACGCACAAATCACTCGGAACAATTCAGGTTCCAGGAAATTCGCCGTTTAAGATCGTAATACTTAATGATTCAAAAGGATATTTTACGAATCTTTACAAAAATTCCGTTACTGCATTTAACCCAACATCGTATGCTATCATCAAGGAGAATATTCCTGTCGGCTTGAATCCTCAGGGGATCACGGCTGCGAATGGGAAAATATTTGTTTGTAATTCCGGATATGGTTTTGACAGCACTGTATCTGTGATCGATCCAAATATTGACACTGTTGTTGCTACGATAAAAGTTGGAAAATCTCCGGCAGACATTTCCGTTGACAGCGATGGAGAGATCATAGTTCTCTGCAATGGGTATTCTGATTTCAGTAATTCCAGCAATGATACCCCTGGAAGTATTTTTATCATCGATCCAAAGTCCTATACTGTAACTTCAACGATACTGTTACCGCTTGCAACATATGGTCATCCAAATGAACTTGCAATTTCTAATAAAGGATATGGATTTACGGTCGTGAATAGCGGAATTTTGAAGTTTGATACTAAATCAAATTCAATCATATCTTCGCTATTTATTTCAAAGACATCATATTCTATCGCCGTTGATAATGTAAGCGAACGGATCTATCTTGGCGATGCGAGAGATTTTGCCTCAAATGGAAAAATCTATGTGTATGAAAAAAATGCCGTTCTTAAAGATTCGATAACAACAGGGATCATTCCTGGAACGATAATCTTCAAGCAATAAATTTCAAATTGTTTTAATGCTTTTCATTTAAGGGCGATGATATTCATCGCCTTTTTTGTTTTTTCTGGCTATATTCGTAAAGAATATCAAAAAAAATAAGGGAATTATGCCATCAATTTCGATATCATCAGGTTTACTTCAAGAAAATTTGAATAATCAGTTCACTTCGTTTGCAACCCATTCAATAATCAAACGATTCTGGGAAAAAGACCATACGATTTGGCGAAGCGAAGAAGTCCACAAAAGATCCATCCTCAATCGTTTAGGATGGCTGAACAGTTTAGATTTGATGATCGCAAACGTTGATTCACTGATCGCGTTTGGGAATGAGATAAAAAATGCCGGATTTGAAAATATCGTTATTTTAGGAATGGGTGGAAGCAGTTTATGTCCTGATGTGTGTCGTGCAACATTTGGTTCTGCTCCAGGTTTTCCCGGTTTGCTTGTTTTGGACAGTACCAATCCGGCTTCAGTACTTCGAATTGAACAACAGATCAATCTGGCTAAGACATTGTTCATTGTTGCTTCCAAATCTGGTGGAACAACCGAAACAAATATGTTTTACCAATATTTTTATGATCGCGTCAAATCGATAAAAAATAATCCTAGTGAAAATTTCATTGCAGTTACGGATGAAAATACTAAAATGGAGAGTATTGCAAAAGAGAAGCAATTCCGGAGAGTATTTATTAACCCAGCAGATATTGGTGGAAGGTATTCTGCTCTTTCATATTTTGGACTTGTTCCTATGGCATTGATCGGTATGGATGTAAAGAAGATACTGCATTCAGCGGATGAAATGAGAAAGCAGAGTCAATTTGAAACTGTACAGAATCCGGCGGCACAAATTGGTTTGTTAATGGGCGAAGCGCATAATGAAGATATTGATAAGATGACCTTCATCATCTCCGATGAGATTAAAACGTTTGGTTATTGGGCAGAACAGTTGATCGCAGAAAGTACCGGAAAAGAAGGAAAAGGAATTTTGCCGGTGGAAGGGGAGATCATTCCGCAAAGTTTCGACATAAATAAATATGGCGAAGATCGGTTCTTCATATTTTTATTGCTTGAAAAAGATTCACAAAAATATTCTATGCTGCAACAAGAACTCTCCCAAAAAAGCATCCCGTATGCGAACATTATCCTCAAAGATATCAATGAGCTCGGCTCGCAATTCTTTCTTTGGGAATTTGCTACGGCTATTTCAGCCATAGTATTAAAGATCAATCCTTTTGATGAACCAAACGTGAAAGAAAGTAAGGATAATACAGTAAGAGTGATTGAAGAGTTCAAGAGAAATGGTAAACTTCCTGTGAATAATTCTGCGATTGTGCAAATGCCGTATTCCATTTATGCTGAACCAGAATATATTTCGAAGCTTGCGGAATCATCAGTATCTACACTGTTCAAAAAACATTTCTCGGGAAATAGAAGCGAAGATTATATAGCTCTTCTTGCTTATGTTGATCAAAACTCAGAAAACGAAAAAATACTTTACACACTTAGAGAAGAATTGACAAAAAAGTTTGGCTTACCCGTAACAGTTGGTTTCGGTCCCCGATATTTGCATTCAACAGGTCAATTGCATAAGGGTGGAAAATCAAACGGGATTTTCTTGATAATTGCAGGCGATGAACCTCACGATGTTAACATACCTGGTGAAGTATTCTCGTTCCAGGTTTTGAAGAATGCTCAATCGTTGGGTGATTACCAATCATTTGCTGATAGAAAATCGCGATTATTATATATCCATATTTCCGATGATTTAAGTCAAGGATTGAAACAAATCTCAGAACAGATCATCAAATGATTAATTCAATATTTTCAATAGAGATAGAACTATCACTTTTTGAATTATGAACGAACTATTAGCAAAGCTCTCAGGCGGTCTCATCGTGTCTTGTCGATCAGAAAATGATGATCCATTTAACACTCCTGCGCTTATGACAAAATTTGCTCTCGCTGCTCAAATGGGAGGAGCCGCTGCGATTCGTGCGCAAGGTATCGATAACATCAAAGCAATTCGCGAACAAGTTGATATTCCGATCATTGGAATTGTTGAAGGACGATTTGAAAATGATTGGGTTTGTATCACTCCAGATTTTAGCGATATCGATAGAATTATTGGATCAGGAGCAGATTTTGTTGCTCTTGATGTTACATCTCGGAAACGTCCAAATGGTATGGACGGTATTGAATTTTTTGATGAAGTTCGTAATAGATACGATATTCCTCTGATGGCAGATATCTCTACATTTGAAGAGGGTATTCGCGCAGCAGAGATGGGTGCAGATATTATTGCGACGTCATTGTCTGGTTTTACACAATACACAGAAAAATTTGCGAACGATCAGCCGGACTATGAACTTGTTGAACAATTATTTAGAGGAACAAAAATCCCGGTTGTTGCTTCAGGGAGGATATGGAATCCACAACAGGCAAAAGAAGCATTGGTCAGTGGAGCTTTTGCAGTTATTGTTGGTTCGGCAATCACCCGGCCACGAGACATCACAAAAAAGTTTGTGGATGCATTAAATGTTAAGAAGTAATCAATACTGACTATTAACAGATTTAGAAATTAGCAAGTATCATTATTCAGGGTATGAAGTAATGTATAAAATTCTATTTTTTTTGTTCCCGTTTATTCTCTCCTCACAAACCGTCTATCTTCCGGCAACACATTCAGTATACAAATATTTGGATAAAATGGAAGCTAAACAAGTTATTGGTGGATACCGTGATGCAGTGAAGCCTCTTTCACGCGAAAGTATTGCTAAATTCATCATTCAAATTGATACGACTTCAATGTTGTTGACTCAGGTTGAACAGGATGAGCAGTTCTATTTCAAAGAAGAATTCTTTCAGGAGTTAGAAAATCTTGGTTATGAAAACATCATTGAAGAGCGGTGGCATCTGTATCAATACAAAAGTGATCCCGGGAAATTTAACATCGATTTGATTGGAGGATATTCCTATCAAGAGCGGCCAGATGGAAAAAATACTAAAGTAACTTCAAACGGATTGAATGCCTATGGATATTTAGGAAAGCATATTGGCGTCTCTTTTATGTTTCGAGATAATGTTGAGTCCGGTTCGTACGTAAGTGCTGCAAACCCGTTTTCA
>JANXZD010000458.1 GCA_025355705.1 Bacteroidota bacterium
AGAGCGCCTGCCTTACAAGCAGGAGGTCCGCGGTTCGATCCCGTGAACGCCCACAAAAATCCCCGCCTTGAACGAACAACATCCTTTTACTTAGCACAAAACCGACATGAAAAAGCATATTACCATCGCTCTGATTGTATTTTGTATTGCCTCAGTTTCGCTTGACGCCCAATACAAAAAAAAGGTCGTTTCCTTTGTCAACAAGGTCTTGGTTCCATCAGGTTCAGAACTTTCGAACTGGCACGCTGATTTTATCGCTTCCTCGGTATCAAAGAGTGTGGTGATGGCGAGATTCAATTATTCTTCGCTGCCGGAGAATGTTCTTGCGCAGTTCAGCAGCGAAGCCTCGCAGATGCATTCATTCACCGCGCAAACAGTCCGTCCGTTGATCGAAAAAACCCTTGCTCCAAAACTTCTTGAACTGTTGGATGTGAATAAAGAACTGCTCAGCAAACAAAACCTTACGGAAGGTGAACGCAATACATTCCTTGCAACAAAAGCAAAATCTGCCGGACTTTCCGGCGCGCAATTGGAATCAATCCTTAATTCAGGGTTCTTCTATGTGCCATACGTAGAATATTATAAGCGCTCTGTTGCGCACGGCGAGCGGGAAGAAAAAAATGACAAAGGAAAAGTCATTCGTACAGTGCCGACGATAACATACACGCATGAGATAAAACTTGGTCTGCTATGGTATCAACTAACAATCGATCGATCGAATACGCCTGCTGTGATCTTTGTCGGCGCCGCGGATGGCTGGCAGGGAAGCGGAATTGAACGCTCGCAGACCAAGGACGCCGATGATAAAGAAGATGCCGACCGAAAAGCGTTTGAGGAAACGATCACCGTCTCTTCCTTTAATATTGCGAACGAAACAAAAAAACTGGAAGCGTTCCACCTCACCGGTACGGTTTCTGAGATCACCACATTCGGCGTGCAGCTGAATCTTGGCAGTCGCGAAGGGATCGGACTTGATGATTCGTATTGGGTAGAGGAATTGGAAGAGACAGAATCCGGCGAGATCATAAAAAACAGGAGAGGGTTCATCAAGATCAGAGAAGTTGGAAACAATACGAAGGACGGATCTGCGACATCCTACGCGCAGACGATCACCGGAACGAACTATTCGTCCGGACTTTCCGTTACAGAACTTCCGCTGCTCGGGATCAATGGTGTGATCGGGTTTGGCCGGATACCTCTTTCCATTGCTGAATTTCGGAAAGGGGCGTTCACAAAAAATTATGATCCGGCCAAATTATTTGGCCTCAGTAAATTTGATTTTGCCGTGAATGTCAACTCCGAAGTGAACAATACGTTTGGTCCCACGCTCTCACTCCAAACAGACCTTGCAAACAGCGCTAAAATATCAGAGCTATGGCTTCAATTAGGGGCGGCGATCGGTTTTATTGATGTGGATGGGAAGTTCTATTTTCCAAACTATAACACTGACGGAAAAAATATTGGAACGTTATGGAGGGACAGCGCTGATATAGGAATATCCTTGACCGGGAACGCAAGTGTGGGATTGTTGAAAAAATTTTATTTCCGGCGGTTCGGCTTCATGCTCGGAGGAGACCTCAAATATTCCTTGACCTATTTTTCTGCGACCGGGAAAGATAAGAACGGCGATGACCTGAAATATTCACTATCACACGACGCATTTGGGTTTGGCGCAAAAGCAGGATTGGAAATTTATATCACGCCCACCTTTTCCATAGGAGGAGGGATCGATTATACGGAAGCTTCCTCTGGAGATAATTGGACAGTGTCGGTGGAAGACAAAGACAAGAATCAAACAAAGGATAATAATAAGACCGGACCACCGGTGGACTACTCCGGCATTGGCTGGTTTGCGTGGATCAATTATTCGCTTCCTTCCTTAAAATAAATAACAGAAGGAACTTTGTATGAAACGGTATATCATCATATTCTCTCTCCTGTTAAGCGCCGATCTGCCGGCTCAGGGGAACCTTCCTGATTCCCGTCAGGCAACATTTATTGAAGCGGTCACCGCCGATGAAGTGCTCATCAAAGCAAAAGGTATCGGCGGCAAATCCGGAATGTTCGGATTCAAGGAAGAGGAGTCGGTAAAATTGGCGGAGATCGATGCCCGAAAATCAGCAGTGTATCTGGTTGTGTACGGCGGCGCAGGGCTTGACGGATTGGTCCGCAGCGATGAGGAAAAAAGAAAATTCCTGCCGGTGGAACAAGAACTCTTTGCAACCGATCAGGTACAAAAATTTATTGCATGGGAGGCGAATAGTTTTGAGAGCCGCGTAAAACTTGTCGGCGGCGAAAAGATCCGTGTTGAAAAACAATTTCGGATCAACCGGGCGGCCATCATGAGTTTCCTTATTGATCGAAGGGTGATCGCAAAACTTGAAGATGTGACCGAAGAGATCGGTCTGCCGACATTGATGGCGCTGCCGGAAGTGAGATCCGGAGGGAACCCACTGGAAGAACTCCGCTCGAATTCGATATTAAAACAAGGTGCATCGGTCATCGAATCATATCTGACACAAAAAAAATATAATGTTGTGGCGCCGGAACAGGCGCAGCAACTCTACGAACAGCAAAAATCGCAGTTGAATCTGAAAGGGCATGAAGAAGATCTGTCCTATATGATCGCACTTTCTGTCGGGAGTGATATCTATGTTTCGTATACCATCACCATTGATACGCGAAAAGTCGGTTCATCCGATGTCCGAAAAGCGTCCGTTTCTATCCGCGCGTTCGAAACCACCACCGCGCGTCTTCTTGGAGTTGAGACAGGATATAGCGAGGAATCTGCTGCACCCTCAAGCGCGCTTGTTGAAGCGGCGATGACCAACGCGCTCAACAATGTGATATCGCGTATCAATGCGTATTGGCAGGATGATCTCAAGAATGGCGTTCAATATAAGATCATCTTCACCATTGTCGGCCAGTTTGATCAGGATACAAAATATGATATCGCGGACGCAGCTCGGAAAACCTTAAAAAAGATTGCCGGACGTGTAAAGGAAAATGTTGTTGCAGACAATACGATCGATTATCTTGCGTGGATACAGGATAAGGATATGCAGAGTCCATCGGCGCTATTCCGCGAACTTCGGCGTGAGTTCAATGCTAATTTTTCGCAGGGTAAATTAAAGCAGATAACGCTGAACCGTAAATTGATCGTTGTCGGCGTAGAATAAATTCAAGAGGTGTCGGAGAAATCTATGAAAAAAATAATATTTAGCATTCTTGTTTTGTCTGTTGCAACCGTATCATTTGCGCAGATTCCGACATGGTTTTCCACACACAATCATCCCAAATATCCGACTTCGGAATTTATTGTGGGAGTCGGAACCGGAGGCGGAGCGACCGGCGTGGAATCAGCAAAAAAAGCCGCATTGGCAGATATTGCGTCGCAACTTCGTGTGCAGGTTCAATCCGAGATCAAATCGGTAACGCAAACATTCTCTGTGAACGACGATGAACAGATCTATTCCGATTTTAAACGCCAATCCCGCACAATGGTCAGCGATGAAATAACAGGCGCCGATGTGATCGAGACATTTGTTGACGCGCAGGGGAGTGCGTACGCGCTTGTGGTGTTGAACCGTGACAAATACAGCGATGGTGTACGTTCAGAACTTGAAAGCGGATGGAAGCAGGCCGCCGATCTTCGCGCGGGTGCACAAGAATATGTTGCCAAGGGAAGACTGAGCGAAGCGATCCAAAGCATCAATCAGATCAAACAAGTAATAGCGCCGCTGTTTGCAAAGCAGGTATTGCACAACGCGGCCGCGCGCGCGCCATTCTCGTTTCCATCGGTGTTCAATCCCGCTGCATTGCAAAATGACATCCGAACATTTCTTACTCAGATAAAACTGGAAAAGAAAAGCGGCGATGATCAAGCAGGAAAAATTGGAGAGAAGTTTTCGAAGCCATTTGTTGTCGGCGTGAGTGTGAACGGTGTTCCGTGTTCCGGCGTGAATGTTGTGTATCAGCTCGATGAAAAAAACATGCTTGGCGAAGTGTTGACCGATGATAACGGAACAGCTTCGCTTGTTTCAACGGTGCGAAGCGGAAATGGATTGAAAGCAAAAATATCGCTGCCGGGAATTGGGAGAGAGTTCGATGAGAACCTTCGCTCATCCTCTGTAAATTTCAGGTGGACCGCGCACGCTTCAGACAAAGCCTTTTCGATCTCCGTCATTGCGAAGAATAAAAAGATCGCCGATCAGATTCAGTCAAAAATATCCGGGGCAGTATCACACATAGGGTATACGGTTGTGACCATGTCGAATAATTCGATCGTCGTTGACATCGCTTCGGGAGGGATCAGTACGATCGAAGGGATGGCGGGGACACTAGTGACTCTTACGCTTGAGGCGACGGTCAATCTGAAAGAAAACAGATCGAACGCAGTTGTTGGTTCAACAAAATTTTCCGCGAAAGGTGTTGGAAAATCCGAGGCTGAGGCGATGGAAAAAGCGGCAGCCAATCTCAAGATCGATCAGAAAGAACTTTCAGAACTGTTACAGAAGTAGGGTGTGATCACCTTGCGAAACTAGCGTTTCAGCGATGTGATGGATTGAACGCTTCGCAAGGTTTTCCTCCTCCTTATCAGCCCATCCGGTATTTTGCTTCTTTTGTTCGCTTACCTGCCGCAGCAAATTCCCGCCATTTATTTTCCGATGGCAAAGATCGCATCTTCTCGTTTATCTTCTGACAAAAAAATCGTCGATAGTTTTGTCACGAGAAAAATATTGGAGATGTTCTTGTTCAAGTTGCACAAGATCAATTTTCCTTTTCGCTGAAGGTAGGAATTATGAGCAACGGTCAAGATCCCAATAGCGGACGAATTGAGGTATGAAACATCGGCTAGATCAACGATCAGTTTTAGATTTCCTTTCTCCAGCAACGAATTGATCGTATTCTTGAACTCATCAGTTTCATTTCCCCCTATCAACGATCCTTTCGGTTCAAGAATCACTACATTTCCGTCGTCCATTGTTGATGATTTGATGCTCATATCTCCTCCATTTATTTTTTGTTGATTTTTGCAACACTATTTGTTGAGCAAAGATATTCAAACTAAATGTGAAAGCAAATAAATTAATTCAGATAGAAATGTCTTTGATTACAATAGTATAAACATTACTTTTGCACATATCAATATCTTTATACTCCCTATGACAGACAAGCCATTACCACAACAATCCTCGGATGCTCTTCATGATGAAGTACGAAGACTGCGTCGCGCAGTCGAAGAACTTTCCATTCTTAACGACATTGCAAGAGCCATCAGTGCGTCGTTGAACGCAGAAGAGATCATGCAAACGCTGATCAGAAAATCCATTCGTGCGGTGAACTCGGAACAAGGTGTGATCACCTTGGTGGAAGAAGAAC
>JANXZD010000444.1 GCA_025355705.1 Bacteroidota bacterium
GAATATAACATTGCCGTTCGAAGCGAATAAAATATCATCAACTTCATATTTCTTACGAATATCGGCATGAATGTGAAATTCAAATTGTGGATTAAAGTTGAATGGTAAGAGTGAAACGTTAAACTGCTTTTTGAAAAACGACATTGGTTGCCCCTGAATATGATACAGTATAAAGAAAATATTTTCTTTCTTCAATTTGTTTCATATATTTAAGAAGATTCATTTGCAAGGGGCCGTTAGCTCAGCTGGGAGAGCGCTTGCATGGCATGCAAAAGGTCAGCGGTTCGATCCCGCTACGGTCCACTAAATGTATTTCATCTACATAATTCGGAGTATTAAAACCGATAGATTTTATGTCGGACATGCCAAAAATGTTGAATCGAGATTTGAACAACATAACAACGGCTACTCAAAATCAACAAAATCTGGAATTCCGTGGGTAATTGTCCATTCTGACAAATTCCAACTCGTTTACAAGCTATGCATCGTGAAACAGAAATTAAAAAAAGAAGAGCCGGAAATATATTTTGAAACTCATTGAAAATTCTCAACTCATTTGAGAGCGTCCCGATGCGAAGCATCGGGAAGGTCAGCGGTTCAATCCCGCTACGGTCCACCATAGATTCAAATCTGCTATTTCATAGATTTACCTGCCATTGATGTCTATGAACATTCCAAACTACTATCTCCACAAATCCAATACTTCCATGAAAACTATCCTTGTGTTCTTCTTCATTTTTGGCAGTCGAGCATTTTCCTTCTCAGATACTGTTTCAACTGTTATTGTTGCACCTGGTGTAATTCACACTCAATATACGTTGCCTGGACCTTTCACTATTGATGTTCTAGAAGTTGATGTTACGAACCCGCTTATAACGTTTGAGACATACAAACCTGCTGGTGGGTTAACAAAAACAACGGTCCAATCAACTGCAAACGACAAAGTTGGACATCGAGTGATTGGTGCAATCAACGGCGGTTTCTTCAGTTTTGAAACAGGCTGGCCTATTCACAATCAAGTTGCGAATGGAAAACCTGTCCTTGGCATTTCACAACCGAAATCTAGTTTTGTCTTCACAGAAAACCGAAAAGTGTTTATCGATCGATTCGGTTTTTCCGGAAAGATTTTTGCAAAGAATGGAACAACACTTATCATAAATGAAAGCAATACATCTCAAACATCGGGGAAGACCGTGCTTTACAGTTCGTACAAAGGAGCATTCACTGGAACTGATGTAAGTTGTTCAGAGGCAACATTGGAAGTTCTCACTCAGCCGTTGGCTACGAATGATACTCTTCGAGTTGTCATCAAACAAAAAATATCCGGCAATAGTACAATTCCAACTGAAGGCTATGTAATTTCCGGAGGGAGCGGTATTCCAGCAACTTTTATCTCTAATAATCTTTCAATAAATGATACAGTGAAATTGTTTCTATCATATAACCCAACCACACCGGTATCCCTCAAACGACTTACACAATTAATTTCGGGAAACGGTCATTTGATTAAGGATGGTGTTGCATATCCGACATTAGGAGACTACGATCAATCGGGTGCAAGTTTTAATGATGCTCGACACCCACGAACATTCGTCGGAATTAACGATGACAGCACCAAGGTATACCTCTGCACAGTTGATGGAAGACAATCAACAAGTATTGGAATGAATTTTACCGAGATGGCGAATTTTCTTCTTACGATTGGAATAAAAGATGCATTCAATCTCGACGGCGGTGGTTCTACTACGATGGTTGTGCGAGGAGAGGTCGTTAATTCACCCTCGGATCCCGGCGGAGAACGATCGGTCGCAAATACATTACAGATTATCAGTACTGCTCCGGTTGGAACAATACATTTTTTGAACCTGCTGGAAACAAAAGCAGATGTCTTTCAAGGAAATACATTCAAATTTCACGCTGAAGGAAAGGATGAATATTATAATCCGCTTTCACTTCCGGTTGGCACCGTTTGGAACTGTGATACAACTATTGGAACAATAGATGACAACGGATTTTTTACTGCAAAAAAAACAAATGATAGCGGGTGGGTTCGGGTTTCATTTAATAAAACTTCTGACTCAGCAAAGGTGTATGTTCGAGTAATAAAAGAAATTCGAGTCTACCCCTCTTCCCTCGTTATGACTCCGGGAGAACAAATAACACTATCAATGTATAGTATTGAT
>JANXZD010000166.1 GCA_025355705.1 Bacteroidota bacterium
CCCGCTGGCGAAACTCGCAAAATTGATTGATTGGATTAAATCACACGATGAATGTGAAGTAGTTCTCATTGTCGGACCAAACGAAATAAAATTACGACAGGACCTACTGAGAATGATCAAGAGTAAAGTGTTGTCGGCTCCTGTGATGCCATTGCGTGTTTCTGCGGCATTTATGAAAAAAATGAACTTGTTCATTTGCAATGATACCGGCACGCTTCATATCGCTTCAGCAATGCGCGTTCCCACTGTTTCATTTCATAGTTTGAATGATCCTGCTGTATGGAAACCACCGCATGAAAGACATATTGCCGTCCGTGCGGAAGATAAAAAGATCACTTCAATTATCGTTGATCAAGCGATTGAAGCGGTTAAAATTCAGATCGATAGAATTAAGTCTTCGTATTATTAGAGTCTTGTTATTCGAGGAAATTGTCACTACGTTTCATAACTATGACACCCCAAGAACTTGAAGACGGAATTCTCAAACTAAAAAAAGACCTCAACGCTGTTATTCTCGCGCACTACTATCAAGAATCAGAGATACAGGATCTTGCAGATTTTGTTGGTGACAGTCTAGAATTGTCGCGCAAAGCCGTGTCCACTACGGCAGATGTAATCGTATTTTGCGGTGTTCATTTTATGGCGGAGACAGCAAAGATTTTGAATCCGCAAAAACCCGTTTTATTGCCCGACCTTTTAGCAGGTTGTTCACTATCTGATGGATGTCCGCCAAATGCCTTTAAG
Organism: Bacteroidota bacterium; assembly: GCA_025355705.1. GTDB lineage: Bacteria > Bacteroidota > Ignavibacteria > UBA10030 > UBA8401 > UBA8401. The sequence continues at coordinate 745 of JANXZD010000166.1, forward strand.
AAATTTCGCGAAGATCATCCGAACCATTTGGCAATAACGTATATCAATTGCAGTGCAGAAGTGAAAGCGTTGAGTGATATCATCTGCACTTCAAGCAATGCTGAAAAGATCGTCAATCAAATCCCTATAGATCAACCGATCCTTTTCTCACCGGACAAAAATCTTGGTGCCTACATCAATAAAAAAACAGGACGCAATATGTTATTGTGGAACGGCAGTTGTATTGTTCACGAGACATTTAGCGAACGTAAATTGATCGGATTGCAGCTTGAACATCCCGATGCTGAATTGATCGCGCATCCCGAATGTGAAGATCATATTTTGGCACGAGCAAAATTCATCGGCTCAACCAGTGCTTTGTTGAAATATGTTCAAACATCATTGAACAATAAATTCATTGTCGGGACTGAATATGGCATCGTTCATCAAATGGAAAAGAGCACAACAGGGAAAACATTCCTTCCGTTGCCTCCCGAAGAGAATTGCGCTTGCAATGAATGTCCGCATATGAAGCGTAATACGCTTGAGAAGTTGTATCTCTGCATGAAAAATATGAACCCGCAGATCGAAATGAGTTCAGATCTGCTGACACGCGCACGCAAACCAATCGAGAGGATGCTTGCAATGAGTTGACCCTCTCAAGCCTTAAGGAGGCTCTCTATGAAAACACTTTCTTCTTTAGTGACTGCAATTCTTTTTTTATCTGTTACACTTTCTGCACAAAATGCAAATATGTGGTTTAATAGTCCTCGCAATAACTCTATTGGGTTTCAGGGGACAATTGAAGATGCAACAGCATATTGTGAAGTTTCCGGAAGTCATCTTAAAACGGATCTCTATCTTACTTTTTCTACAAAAGCATATTCCGGCAACCCTACTACCGATAGTTTAGAGATCCGAACATCATTTAGCATGCCACAGCAAAGTTTTATTACTGATTTATGGCTGTGGATTGGGCAGGATACGTCAGTTGCACTAATAGCTGACCGATTTAAAGCACAAGCAACATATAATAATATTGTTGGTGCCAGAAAAGATCCTGCACTTCTTACAAAGAGCTACGGCGATAGTTATCAATTGAATATTTTCCCTTTTACGCTTCCCGGAAAGCGAAAGATCAAACTCACCTATTCATCGCCACTCAATATCAATGATTCTTCGGCAACGATATCTCTGCCATATTGGTTTTTGAAAGCATCTGCTCCTTATACAGAAAAGCCATTTACGGTTTTTCTCAAAAAACATCAACTCTGGGAGTCTCCATATATTAAAGGGAATTCTCTCTTCATGTTTTCTCCTGTTATTGATACAACGTTTGGGAATGTGTTACGATGCGACATTGCTCGAGATTCTATTGTCAACGCACAACAACTTGATATCATATTTAAAAGAAAAAATAATTATTCTGCAAATTACGGCGAGAAATACCAAAATGGCAACGGAGGCACCTATCGGTTTGTTGTCGATCCGTTAAAATCATTAGGAATTAATCCGGGAAAAAATATTCTTCTTTTAGTTGATTTTGATTCAACCAATGTCCAACCCGGATATACGAAAACAAAACTCATTGATCAGATCAAAAAAAGTCTGCTCACAAAATTTACCGCAAAAGATTCTTTCAATATAATCTTTACGGCGAAGAAATCGCTGAAATATTTGAGTTCTTCTTGGCTGCCGGTTGACTCAACAACAATTTTAAATATTTTTGCAACGAATGCGAATATCAACAGCATTCTTGACACAGTAAATTTATCCGGATTATTATTGGAAGGATTTTCATTCGCAAAGAAAAAAAGTAATACACATGCGATCGTTCTCCTTGCTTCTTCTGATGAATATACCACCATGTCGAAAGCAAATGCACTGGCAGATTCTATATCGAAAATTGCGCCATCAAAAATTAAATTCTATGCTATTGATAATAATGACAGCGCTAAATATTATTATCTGCCAAACTACTATTATTACGGCAATAGTTATCTCTATTCTCAACTTGCAACAAAATATTCCGGAGCGACGTACAGGATATGGAATTATCCCGGCAATACAGCACATGATTATTATATCGGGATTATCATGGAAAATCTGCGCTGGCAAATAGAATATTTTGATATGAATGTCTATTTGCAAAGTGGTTTTACCTTCCAGAATTATTTTAGCACAGGTTTGTCTGCTAATAATGTCAAAGTACTTAGCTCGGTTTCTCAAGTAGGAAAATTTATTGGAAGTTTTCCTCTCTTTATCGACATCACTGGTTTTTATGAAGGGAAGTTGTACAGTCAAAAAATAGTAATGAATGATTCTGATTTTATTCCTGCGGATAGTAATCTCAATAAAGTATGGGCGAACCAAATGTTGAATCAATTCTCGAATTCATATTACACACGAAATGACCAAGCAATTGATCTAAGTATGCAAAATAGGATTCTTACGTACTGGACAGCATTGTTAGCGTTGGAAAAAGGTCAGAAACTATGTGATACATGTATTGGTTTTAATGGAGGGACTGTTATCACTAGTATTGATGAGAAAAAATCTATTCCAACTACGTATGAGATATTACAGGCATATCCCAATCCATTTAATCCGTCGACCACGTTGAGAATTCGACTTCCACAGAATATAGAATCGAAAGATGTTACGTTACGAATCTTTAATATCCTTGGTCAGGTAGTAAAATCATTTGATGTGAACGACGTTAATGATCGGCAGGAACGTAATATCTCTTGGAATGGCAGAAATGATAAAGGAATTGTAGTTTCATCTGGTGTATATCTTGCAGTGCTTACCACACCGTTAAAAAAATATTCAGTGAAATTGCTTTTAATGAAATAATTGTAGAAAAAATAAATAAAAATCCCGCTTAATGCGGGATTTTTATTTTTGTAGAACGAGCAAGGTTTTCGTATATTTTCTCAGTATATAATATTTAACAAGATGACCGTCACCTTTTAGGTGACGGTCATCTACAAAAAAAGGATATCCATGGCTACTAAAGTTTATATCGAAGATCTTTTAAAACATGTCGGTGAAAGTGTAACACTTCAAGGTTGGTTATATAATCTTCGTTCAAGTGGAAAGATTAAATTCTTACTTCTTCGTGATGGTACAGGAATTTGCCAAGGCGTGGTTGTGAAAGCTGTCGTTGGTGATGATTTATTTAATCGTGCAGGAGAATTGACGCAAGAATCGTCATTTAAAATGTCTGGAACGATTCGTGCTGAACAACGCGCACCCGGCGGATATGAAATGGAGGTAACGAATGTTGAAATTATTTCCATTGCAAAGGAATATCCAATTACACCGAAAGAACATGGCGTAGAATTTCTTGCCGACCGTCGGCATCTCTGGCTGCGATCGTCACGACAACATGCAATTATGCGAATTCGTCATGAGATCGTTCGATCGATCCGTGAATTTTTTGACGGAAGAGGATTCACACTTCTCGATGCACCAATCTTTACACCTGCAGCGTGTGAAGGAACATCAACGTTGTTTGAAACGGATTATTTCGACCTTGGAAAAGCGTATTTGACACAGTCTGGACAATTGTATGGCGAAGCCGGAGCAATGGCACTAGGAAAAGTATATGTGTTCGGTCCAACTTTCCGTGCAGAAAAATCTAAGACGCGACGTCATCTTACTGAATTCTGGATGGTGGAACCGGAAGTCGCATTTAATGATCTGAACGACAACATGGATCTTGCAGAAGAATTTTTGGAACATGTTGTAACTAGTGTTCTGAAAAATCGTATGCCGGAACTGGTTACACTTGAACGAAATGTAAAATTTTTAGAGAATGTGAAACGCCCGCTGCCAAGAATTTCGTATGATGATGCCGTGGAAATACTTCACAAAAAAGGAATTGCATTTGAATGGGGGAATGATCTTGGAGCTCCGGATGAAACAGTGATCTCAGAACAATTTGATCGTCCGGTGATGGTTCATCGATATCCGTCAGCAATAAAAGCGTTCTATATGAAACGTGATCCTCTCAATGAAAAACTTGCACTTGCTGTTGATGTGCTTGCACCGGAGGGGTATGGAGAGATCATTGGCGGGAGCCAGCGTGAAGATGATTACGATGTTCTTCTTGCACGGTTGAAAGAACATAATCTTCCACAGGAAGCGTTCGATTGGTATTTAGATCTGCGTCGATTCGGTTCTGTGCCACATGCAGGATTTGGACTTGGAATTGAACGTACCGTTTCTTGGATCTGTGGTCTAGAACATATTCGTGAAACCATTCCATTCCCGAGAATGATCTATCGGTTGACACCATAACAAAGGAAAAATATTCAACTACCTATTTGTGTCTAAAATTTTCACAATTTGTTTGAAATGATTCAAATCGTGTCCTGCTTCCAGATTCATAATATGTCGTATCGTTTCCTTGCCCCGTTCTAAATGTATTCCATAGTTTTCTAATTTCTTTTGCGAAAGCCCGGAAAGAAACCTTAGATTTGCTTGGCGAAGTATTGAATACATTTCAAGCATCAAATTGATATCAGATTTTTTATGATTAGAATTTTCAATCCAAATATCTTGATCGTACGGCTGAAGAGTTACACCGTTTTTTTCTGCAACCGAACGATATCTCCATCCCAGTACCAACTCACTATCTGCAAGATGAGCAACAATCTGAGCAATCGACCATTTTCCAGGTGCAGGTTTTTTGCACAATACTTTCTTCGAAACACCATT
>JANXZD010000485.1 GCA_025355705.1 Bacteroidota bacterium
ATCACTTGTCTCGTATATGATGGTTGCTGGATTAATGATGAATGTGTACGCAAATAGAAAAGAATATTAATTGTTTTCTCTCTTTCATTTAATATAAAATCCTGTATTGCGGGATTTTATATTAAATACCTTTTTCTCCGATTTACCTTCCCACTTTTCGCAAACCCCATTCTGCTTTCCTATCCTCAATAAATTTCCTCTTAAAAAATCAAATTTTCAGGATAAAACCGTCATAAACTCATAGCACGGTTTTTGATATACATAGGATAAAATCTGACTACAGAGATTACAGGGGACGAAAAACAACTATGTCAACTCCACTTATCAAAATACGCACCGGTAATCAAATGATCGCCGAAGGGGCATTGCATGCCGGCTGCCAATTCTTTGCCGGATATCCGATCACGCCTGCATCGGGAATCTATAAATCAATGATCGAAGAACTTCCCAAACATAACGGTGTTGCGATCAGTTCGCCGGATGAAATCTCTGCGCTCGCATACTGTATCGGCGCATCAGCACGCGGCGCAAAGGCGATGACAGCAACTTCCGGTCCAGGTTGGTCACTAATGATCGAGACTGTTCAATATGCGTTGATGACGGAACTTCCGGTTGTCATCGCGGTCGTTCAGCGACTCGGACCGAGCACCGGCGGAGCAACCCAGGGTGCGCAGGGAGACATTTTGTTGACAGAATATTGTACTTCAGGCGCATACACGATTCCAATTTTTGCACCGAGTACAGCCGAAGAATGTTTCGAAGTAACATCTCTCGCAATGTTTTGGGCCGAAGAACTCCGAACGCCGGTCATCGTTCTTTCGGATAAAGAAATTGGAATGATGTCTGAAGATGTTGATTTCGATTCACTCGTTTCATCGCCGATTAATTATCGTCGACAGCCCAACAATGATACTACGAACGTATACAAGACGTATGATTTTAAATCATTGGCAGATATTCCACTCTTCTCCCCCGTCGGAGGAGAAAACAAAGCGACCATCACGGGATCAGCGCACGACAAAGGGGGCTCATTACAAAAAAATTCCCCCGAAACGATCGAAGTCCTTCGTCATCTTCAAATAAAGATCACATCACGAGCAGGTGAAATGGCGTTCGTTAAAACGGATGATGATCCGAATGCAGATACCTTGATCATTAGTTTCGGTATCACCGCTCGCACCGCTCGCGAAGCTGTGAAACGTGCACGCGAACAGGGTATGCACGTACGATTGGTGAATGTAATTTCACTGTTCCCCATTCCCGAAACACTCTTGAAAAAAGCGGCAGAAGGTGTTCACACCGTATTTGTGGCAGAAGAAAACCTCACAGGACAATATCGGTCGGTCATTCAGCATTTGTTCACCGGCAAATTAGTCATCGGGATCAACTCATTCGGTAAGATGATCACACCAAACGACATTCTGGAGTGCACAACACTATGACAACCGTTGAACCAAAAACATTTTTAAAAGATTCTGTTGCATTTCCATTCTGCAAAGGGTGCGGACATCATCATTACGTTCATAATCTTGACCGTGCATTATCATCGCTACAGCTCGATCCGAAAAAAGTTTGTATCGTCAGCGATATTGGATGCATCGGTATTCTTGATTCCCTTTTTATTTCTCCTCATACATTCCACACAACACACGGACGCTCGACCGCTTTTGCAACCGGCGTTGAACTTGCTGATGGAATCTTAAATGATTCAAAATTAAAAACAGTTGTTGTTATCGGCGATGGAGGTGCAACGATCGGATTGCTTCATGTGGTCAACGCAGCGTTGATGAACGTTGATGTGACCGTACTTGTTGCCAACAACATGTTGTACGGAATGACCGGCGGACAAAATTCCGGATTCTCACCGTTGGAGTTCATCACGCCGACAACGCCGGAAGGGAATATTGTCCCGCCGATGGATATTTGCGCAATGATAAAGAGCTGCGGCGCGGAATATGTGACCAGCATTTCGGCAACCGATAAAAATCTGACGACCGTAATCGCTGATGCAATCGCGCATCCCGGATTTGCGTTGGTAGAGATCGTGGAACTGTGCACCGAATTTGCGATTGGAAAGAATAAGATCGACGGGAAAACAATTCAAACCATGGCTGATCAACATAACGCCGCGACACTTCCGACCACATTCAAACGAAAAGAATTCTGCGAAGAATATAAATCGAAAGTGCTTGGCCGCCCGTTAAAGATTAAAAATGATGCACTGACACAAAAATATATTTCTTCATTACGCGGATCGCGCCGCTGGGTGATCGCCGGAACCGCGGGAGAAAAAGTACAGCTCTCCTCTTATTTATTGATGCGTGCCGGAATCCTCTGCGGACTTCACGCAACACAAAAGAACGATAATCCTGTCACGCAAGGTTCAGGATTCTCACTTTCCGAAGTTGTATTGAGTGCTGACGATATTTACTATACTGGAATCGATGTGCCGGATGTTGTCATCATTTCGTCTGCTGAAGGATTGAAAGAAGTGACCGTGAATGGGACGCTTTCGCGTAGCAACAATCAGACGGTTATAATCATGGAAGATTCACTTCCCGAAATTTTAACTCCCGCAAAAATGTACCGTGTACCGCTTCGCTCATTATGTACGCCTCAGCGCGCAACAACCAGCGCCGTTGCCGCATTCATCGCGAACGAACTGATGATCCCATTGGAAGCAATGATTGATTCGATCCAAATGCATGTGGGAGAAAAAGTTGCCTTGTATGAAGAAGATATAAAAAAAATATTACCGCTATTGTCATAACATATTCAGAGGTATCTATGCAAACTGTAGAAGAATACTCTTCCGTCACCCAAATGGTTGAACGGCTTATTGAACGAGAGAATGAAAGCATCGCACTATACGAACGCACTATCCACCAGATCGGCGACAGTTTGATCAAACCGCTTCTCATCTCCATCGCTCAGGAAAAACGGGAACACCGTCGTTTGCTTGAGCACGAACTAGAAGAATTGAACGAACAGTTCGAATTGGAAGAAGGAATTGTATAACTGGGTGAAAAACATGATTGATGTTTGTGCTCGGAGTTCGTATTTTCATTTCAACATTTTTGGAGTAATGTTCTGTTGAGGTGGACTAATATTTATTTTTTTTCGATGTTCGGAATGCTGATGGGAACGGCTTCACTGTTCGGCTTTACACAGAACTACGAACTACTGCTATGGATCGCGATCGCATTGGCTTCTGCCCTTCTCATTGCGCGGACGACAACACATAAGATCTTTCTTCACGGAATTTTTTCGGGTATCGGAATGGGATTATCGAATGCAATGGTTCAGATCGCATTCTTTTCTCTCTACGTACAACACAATCCACATGCAGCTTCGGAATTGGAACATTTCACCGACACATTTTCACCGCAATGGTTTTTATTAATTACAAGCCCGTTCGTTGGGGGAATATACGGATCGTTGGTTGGTGCATTGTCTGTTGCTGCGTCAAAATTTCATCATCCAAAATAACGGGGCAATAAATTTTTGTCATGCCCGAATGTTCCGCTGTTTGGATTCCGTTCGTAGCGGGATTTGCCGCTTTTGCATTCCGCACTCACGGCATTCTGAAAGCGGAACATAAGACGGAATTCTTATCGGGCATCCATAGAATAGATTCCCGCTAAAAACGTGCGGGAATGACGACACTCTTAAAGACACGGATAATTAACCTGATGAAGAATATATAAATCTTCCTTTACCACTCTCTCGTCTCGCCAAGTTTCGGTGTCCAAAAATCTTCTTTTGAAAGATTCTGCTGTTCAATTACGCTCAATAATTTTTTCGGTGGCTCATCCATCGGCTCATCGGTTAAGATGAATGTTCCCCAATGAATGCCAAGCATCTTTTTCCCGCGTACATCTTGAAATGTCTGTACCGCTTCTTCAGGATCCATGTGCACAGGCTTCATCAATTTTCTTGGATCGTACGCACCGATAGGAATCATTGCAAGATCGAACGGACCGAATTTTTTTCCGATATTCTTAAAATGAGAACAATATCCTGAATCGCCGGCAAAATAGAATCTCTTTTTCCCCAGCACTGTCCACGAACACCATAATGTTTGATTGCGATCATTGATCCACCTGCCGGAAAAATGCTGAGCGGGTGTGCAAAGTATTTTCAGATCGTTGAATGTTGCCCCTTCCCACCAATCCAACTCCTCAACATTCCGAATCCCTCGCTCCTCAAACCAATCGCGGACTCGAAGTGGAACAAAGAATTTCACATTCGGATGATGGTCGGCAATATATTCAATACTGTATTCATCAAGATGATCGTAATGATTGTGCGAGATGAGAACAAAATCGAGAGGCGGAAGTTTTTCAATTGCAAGTCCAGGCTCAGAAACACGCGGCGAACCTGCAAATTTGAACGGTCCCGCTTTGGATGACCAAACAGGATCGGTGAGAAAATTCAATCCTTCCATTTGGATCAACGCCGTTGAATGACCGATCCATGTTACGGTGTATGATTTTTTTTCTTTGAAGATCGAACCATCATTCACTTCTCGGGGGATATCAAATTTTGGCGTGCTCGAAAAAAAATCTCCAAGCTTTCCCGCGATCCACGGAGCCATTTCGTTGAATCCTGCTTCGGCATAATCAGGATCAGTGTTAATAAATCCATTCTCGCCGTGGTGAGATGGAAGAGACGGCAATCCGGATCGTTCTTGCGATAATAACGATAACGAAGGAAGCATAAGTGGTGTGACGATTAATTTTTTTAAGAGTGACCGGCGATTCATACTTGAAATTTCTACTTAAATTGCGTGAAGTGCAAGTAAAGGAAAAAACACTCTTCAAAAACGTTTTTTTGAACGAATTGTTACATCGAATTAATATTTATATGATTCAGCATAATTTATAATTCAATATCGACAATTCTTTCGATTATCTCTCCTTGCATCCGCACACATTTTTCTTTATTCTTTCAGAGCAACAGCATCCTTTTTTCGTTTCACTGCATCATATCAATGACCAAAACTCTCGACACACAGACCGAACACCATCTTATCGCCAAAGTAAAACAGGGTGATGAGCGCGCATTTGCGCAATTGGTGAAGCAATACGAACAGACTGTGTACGGTTTTGCGTTCAAATTATGCAGGGATAAGGATAAAGCGGAAGAATCGTTTCAAGATACGTTCATCAATGTCTATCGCAAGATCGATCAGTTCGATTCGCGGTCGAAATTCTCAACGTGGCTCTACACCATCGTTGCCAACAATTGTCTGATGAACCGTCGGAAACGAAAACTAGACGGACTGCTTGAATCGCTTGACGATGCACCGGATGTGAATGATGAACAAGTACAAAAGCAACTGCAGTCGTGGGACGATTCACCGATCGAAACATTGATGAACAAAGAATTGCGCAAAACAATGGACGATGCAATTCAGGAATTACCGGATGAATACAAAGTCGTTTTTGTACTGCGCGATCTGGAGAACAGAACGGCGGAAGAGACAGCAAAGATCTTAAAGCTTTCCGTTCCGGCGGTGAAATCGCGTTTGAGACGTTCGCGAATGTTTTTACGGCATAAATTACATAGGACAATGAAACAGCAGTAGAAATACTTGCACTTAAAAAAGAAAATACTGTCATGCCCGAATGCTCTTATCGGGCATCCATAAAATGGATTCCTGCCAAAAACATGCGGGAATGACATAGAGTTAGAAGTGATCATAAATTATTTTTTGATGCTATAATGAAACAACAACATATCCATACTCTCTCCTGCTCAAAAGTGTACGAGCACTTATGCGATAATCTGGATTCAAAATTAGATTCCGAATCGTGCCGCAGGATCAAAGCACATATCGAAGGGTGCAAGAATTGCTCTGCCCTGCTCGATTCGTTAAAAAAAACTGTGTTTTTGTTCAGATCGTATCCTGCGCCAACATTACCCGCAAAAGCGAAAAAAGAGCTCTTTGCAGTCATTCAGCTTGAAAAAAAATCTCCGAAAAAAATCTTCAAACGCTGAATCCTTTTTATTCTCACTGCATCATATCTACAGATACAATACTGTTCTCATCTTTCATTTTTAGATAAAAGGATTTATTATGCTTACCAATATTGGCGCAACAGAACGACCGATCCGCATCGCAGTTGGATTACTTATTACATCACTTGCATTTTGGGGTCCCGCAACACCCTGGGCATACGCCGGATTGATCTTTGTGGCCACCGGATTCATGAAATATTGCCCTATCTGGCATATCACTGGTATAAACACAAATAAAAAAATTGAAACGGAAAAACTGAAATAACGTAGTATCATCATTACGAGGAGCGAAGCGACGAAGTAATCTTTATAAAAAAGAAAAACGAGATTGCTTCGCACCGATAAACAACATCGGGACTCGCAATGACAATCATTAAAGATTATGAATAAAAAAAATAAAAGGTACGGCAATGTCTGAAGCACTCACAAAAGATACATTCATTAAAAAAGTATTCGATTACGAAAACAATAAGGATTGGAAATTCAGCGGCGAACTTCCAGCGGTAGTTGATTTTTGGGCTCCATGGTGTGGTCCCTGTAAAATGGTCGGACCAATCATTGAAGAGTTGTCCGAAGAGATGAAAGGACAGGTGAATTTCTACAAGGTAAATACCGATGTAGAACAGGAGCTCGCAAGCGTGTTCGGAATCCGTTCGATCCCTTCGCTTCTCTTCATTCCCAAAGAAGGAAAACCGATGATGGCTGCCGGCGCTCTTCCGAAGAACGAATTGAAGAAGGCCATCAACGAAAATCTTTTGATGAAAAAAAATATTGCTCTTTCATAAAAATAGATTTGTCATGCCCGAATGCTTTTATCGGGCATCCACAGAATGGATTCCCGCTAGGAACATGCGGGAATGACATTATACCTAAGGTAACATCAAACTCAAACCAAAAAATAAAATATAACAATGACATCAGAACAAATTTTCTTTTATGTAATGATCGGCGTAGTGCTGATTATCTATGTTCGTAAACAATTGCTCACTCGTTCATTGAATAATTACTCCGGCGCTGAAGCAAAACAGCAAATGAAATCCGGAAGTATCCTGTTGGATGTTCGCACGGCAGGTGAACGCAAATCAAGTTCAATTCCAACATCAATACATATTCCTGTACATGAAATTTCTTCTCGTTTAAAGGAACTTGAAAAGCATCGCAATAAAGAGATCATTTGTTACTGCGCAAGTGGAAGCCGAAGCGTCAGCGCAGCACTAAAATTAAAAAAAGCAGGATTCACAGTCGGAAATTTAAAAGGGGGTATTGGGACGTGGAATTTTTCAAGTCTTTAAGCCTCTGGAATAAACGCGCAATCGCTGCTGTTATCGGCGGTATCGCCGGTTACTCATATTATCATTATATTGGTTGCGCGAGCGGTACCTGCGCTATCACAGGCAATCCGTATATCTCCACACTGTACGGCATGGCGATAGCAATGCTGTTAGTAAACTCTCCCAAAAAGAAAGATTCTGAGGATAACAATGGAACCGACAATCCAGCAGCCGATCAAAAAATTTAAAACATTCACCTATCATACCGGAGTCGAATGGAAATCCGACAGACAGGGAGTTGTTCGTTCGGAAGGAAAACCGGATATTGATATCACCAGTCCGCCGGAATTCAAAGGAATTCCCGGTATGTGGACTCCCGAAGATATGCTTGTAGGCGCAGTAGATATCTGCCAGATGTCGACATTCCTTGCATTCGGAACACGAAAAGGAATTCCGCTGAAATCATACAAAAGTTCTGCGGAAGGACTGTTGGAAAATGTTGACGGAAAATATCGATTTACAAAAATCATCATTAAACCGATCATTGTTGTGGAAGCATCGTGGACAAAAGAACAAGTGGAAGAGCTTGTTCACACGGCGCACGACAATTGTCTGATCGGAAATTCCATAACCGCAGAAGTTACAGTAGAGCCAACAATTATTATTGAA
>JANXZD010000506.1 GCA_025355705.1 Bacteroidota bacterium
AATGACCGACGGCTTTGCGATCAGAACGTATAAACGTCTGTTCGATCCCGATTTTGGTTCGTTAGTAGATCTTATATAAAGAAATCTTATGAACACCGATCATCAGTGGTTTGAAATTACGAATATTGACAGTGTCGATACTCCTGCCTTGGTATTTTACAAAGATCGCATTGCAGATAATATTCGTCAGTTAAAGAAAAGAGTTCCTAACGTTGGCCGTCTCCGTCCGCACGTAAAGACGAATAAAAGCGCAGAAATTTGTGCGATGATGATTGCTGAAGGGATCACGAAATTTAAATGTGCAACGATCGCTGAAGCAGAAATGCTTGGTGTGATCAATGCACCGGATGTTCTGTTAGCATATCAACCGGTCGGACCAAAGATCAAACGATTGCTGGAATTGGTTCGGAAATATCCGTCAACAAAATTTTCATGTTTGGTCGATACTGTAGATTCAGGAAAAGAAATTGCCTTGCAGTTCCATTCCAATAATCAGAGCATCAATGTGTTCATTGATCTTAATGTTGGAATGAATCGAACCGGAATTACACCAGAAAAATCGATCCTTTTATTTGAAGAATTACATTCGATAGCAGGAATTACCATTGTCGGTCTGCACATGTATGACGGTCATATAACCGATGCGGATATTGAGGTTCGCCGTCAGAGACTAACTGCGGAATACGAAAAAGTTTTTTCACTGCGGGATTTGATCGAAAAAAAATATCACCGAGACCTGATAATTATCGGAGGGGGTTCTCCGACATTCTCTATTCATGCAGAACAGAACGATGTCGAATGTAGCCCCGGAACATTTGTTTTGTGGGATTGGAACTATAAGAAAACGTATCCCGATGAACCATACAATTATGCAGCATTGGTTGTTACCAGAGTCGTTTCAATTACTGATGCGACAACAATGACGGTCGATCTTGGGCATAAATCGATTGCTGCGGAAAATCCTCTGCCACGCGTTCATTTTTTAAATGCACCGGAAGTGATTCCGATTGGCCACAGCGAAGAACATATGATGTTGAAAACGACTGATACGAATATGTACAAGATTGGTGACATATTATATGGAGTTCCCGTACATATTTGTCCGACGGTTGCATTGTACGAATACGCATCTGTTGTACAAGATCAAAAAATAGTTACAGAATGGAAAATCACAGCACGAAATAAGCGAATCACAATTTAAGCGTATACAGAGAACGGAATAACTGCAACCATGGAACAAACCTCAGAGACAAAGAAATTACAATACGGCGACATCGTAGAACTCACTATTGAATCAACAGGATCGGAAGGGAAAAGTATAGCCCGTCTGGATGGACTCGTTATCTTTGTAGAAGGAGCGGTTGCCGGTGATGTAGTAAAGGCGAAGATCGGAAAATCAAAAAAGAAATTTGCCGAGGCGAAAGTTGTTGAAGTGATCATGCCATCTCCGCAGAGGATACAGGCGCGCTGTCAATATTTCGGTACGTGCGGCGGCTGCAAATGGCAGCATGTACAATACAATGCTCAATTGACATTCAAGCATCAGCATGTTGTGGATGCACTTGAACGGATCGGCGGATTTAAAGGATTGAGCGTACTTCCGATCGTTGGTTCTGATGATGTATTTTTCTATCGTAACAAGCTCGAATTCTCGTTCAGTGAAAGACCGTGGCTCACTGAAAAAGATATGGAGCTTCAAAAAGAAGAAAATGTTCCAAATCTGGCATTAGGGTTTCACGTTCCTCAGCGATGGGATAAAGTATTGGATATCAATGAGTGTTTTTTGCAGTCGGAACTGAGCACGGGAATCCTCAATGCAGTCCGGAATTTTGCGCTGAGCAATAGTATTCCTGCTTTCGAGCCGGAAACGGAGAGCGGATATTTTCGCAATCTGGTCATTCGTGAAGGGAAAAATACAGGCGATGTGATGGTGAATGTTGTAACATTTGAAGATTCTCCCGAAATGATGGAAAAACTAAGTACGGAGCTGCAAAGACAATTTCCCGAGATCACGACGATCATTAATAATATCACGAAGAGAAAATCGCAGGTGGGTGTTGGTGAATATGAAAAAGTATATTACGGCGATGGATTGATCCACGATAAACTCGGGAAATATATTTTTCAGATATCGGCTAATTCATTCTTCCAGACAAATACGAAACAGGCCGAAAAATTATATTCCATTGCGAAAGAATTCGCAGAACTAAAACCGACCGATGTCGTGTATGACCTCTACTGCGGAACCGGGAGTATCGGAATTTTTATTTCTGATTCTGTGAAACAAGTGATCGGAATTGAATTGGTGGAAAGTTCCATCCAGAATGCGAAGAAGAATGCGGAATTGAACACGATCGAGAATTGTGATTTCATCGCCGGCGATCTGAAAGACCGGTTAACAAAAGATATAGCATGGAAAGAACAATTCGATCAGCCAAATGTGATTATAGTCGATCCGCCGCGCAGCGGCATGCATCCAAAAGCAGTTGAAGAATTAGGGAAAATGAAAGTTCCGACGATCGTGTATGTCAGCTGCAATCCCGCAACACTTGCGCGCGATCTGCAATTGTTATCACCATTTGGATATGTTATTGAAAAAGTTCAACCGGTGGATATGTTCCCACACACATACCATATTGAGTGTGTAGCGAAAGTAGTGTTGAAATAAAAAGGGAGATCGGCAACGTCAATAGGTGAGTAAAACAAAAAACATCAGACATGATTCTTAATGTCTGATGTTTTTTTGTACGTTCACGTTTAACGACAACCGATCCGAATTATAATCCGTAAGAGAGTCCTGCCGATAAATTTATTCCGTTGTAGTCCATTTCGGTATTCTTTATTGAG
>JANXZD010000170.1 GCA_025355705.1 Bacteroidota bacterium
GCCAGGATTAGGCGATGCAGGCGATAGAGTATTTGGAACGGAGTAACCCTTGTTAAAAAGATCCATTTACTTTCTGGCTCTCACTCTTTCAGTTACATCATTTCTTTTTCCGCAACTTCTTGACGATAAACATCAACATACATTATTGATGCTTGGGATACAATATACACTTCGGCAAGAATACGATTCTGCTGAAGCAGTATTCCAGTTGATCATTCAAGAGTATCCAAAGCATCCTATTGGTTTTTTATATTTGGCTGGAATGCTCCAAGCAAAATTCACTGATTACGGTGATTCATTCAATGAAAAGCGGTATGATTCTTTGCTGAATATCGTTGAAACATTATCTGAATCATTGATAAATGATAAAAATACTTCTGCGTTTGGATATTTTTATACCGGAAGCGCACAGGCATTCCGGTCATTCACAAAATCAGAAAATGGAAACCTGCCTTCAGGAATTTATTACGGCTTAAGTGCCGGTAAATCACTTGAACGATGCCTGGAATCGGATCCGAATTTTATTGAAGCGAAAAATATTCTTGGTTCTTTCTATTATTGGAGAAGTAAATTAGCGTGGATCCCATTTGTACCGGATAGAAGTGAAGAAGGAATTCGACTCATTCTTGAATCATTTTCGCATCCCTACGAAAAACATCTTGCTTCACATAATTTGATGGTTATCTTTACAGAAGAGAAACGATTTGCAGATGCAGAAAAATACGGACAAATCATGCTTGCAGAATTTCCTGATAACCGTTTATTCTTATGGAATTTAAAAACGGTGTATGAGCAGTGGAATAAAACTGATAAATTAAAGAATGTTATTGAAAGACTATTGAAGAGCACGCTGGAAGCCAAAACGACAAATCGTTACACAGAAGCAGATTGTCGGTTAAAACTTGCTCTATTAAAAATTAATGAAAATCATCGTCTTAAAGCAGCAGAGGAATTGAAAAAAATAATCGGTCTGCGTAAATATATTGGAAAAACAAAAGGCGACCTAAAGAAAAAAATTCATACAGCGGAAGATTTACTTGAGACTTTACAGTAGAAAATAATGCTTCAAGCAAAACACAAAAAAAAATTAGACGATTTGCTGGCGGTTTGTCACAAGAACCTCCGCACGGTGAACGATGACCTTATTACCCGTGCATTTGAGATGAGTCTTGAAGCTCATAAGCATGATCTACGAAGTTCAGGTGAACCGTATTTTGGTCATCCGTATGAAGTGGCAATGGTATTGGCAAAAGAAATTGCGTTGGATGATATTTCCGTTGTTTCTGCATTACTTCATGATGTTGTTGAAGACACTGATATTGATATTAGTGTCATCCGTAAAGAATTTGGGGACACCATTGCTGAAATTGTTGACGGCGCAACGAAGATCAGCAATATTTTTGACAGTCATGAAATCACTCAAGCAGAAAATTACCGTAAGCTGCTACTATCAATGGTCAACGACATCCGGGTGATGATCGTGAAATTTGCTGATCGGCTTCACAATATGCGCACGCTCGAGTATCTTTCACCTGAAAAACAACAACGGATTGCAAAAGAAACACTGGAAATCTACGCACCGTTCGCACATCGCTTTGGATTGGCAAAAATTAAATGGGAATTGGAAGATCTTGCATTCAAACATTTGTATCGCAAGGAATATGAAGAAATATCCCATGGGTTGAATTCAAAACGAAGAGAACGCGAGCATTATGTTCGTAAGTTCATTGTTCCAATCGAAAACCGACTGCGTCAAGCAGGGCTTAAATTTGAAGTAGAGGGTAGGCCGAAACATTTTTACAGCATCCATAATAAAATGGTGAAACGTTCGAAGCCGTTGGATGAGATCTACGATATGTTTGCCGTACGTATCGTTTTGTTTACTCCTGATAACAATGAATGTTTTTCTGTCTATGGAATTATTTCAGAAATCTATAAACCGATTCCCGAGCGTTTCAAAAACTATATTTCAATCCCTAAAAAGAACGGATATCAATCCCTTCACACAACCGTCGTTGGACCTGAAGGAAAAATGGTTGAAGTTCAGATCCGCACACGACAAATGCATGAGATTGCTGAACGCGGAGTTGCTGCTCATTGGTATTATAAAGAGAATGGTTCACAAGCACCGCTTGATAAGGAACTTGAAAGCTGGATCAATTGGGTTCGAGAAATGTTCGATCAGAAACAAGGGGATGGCAATGTTTCTCCTAAAGAACTCATAGAAAGTTTTAAGCTCAATCTGTATCAAGACGAAATTTATGTTTTCACTCCCAAAGGGGATCTTAAAATCCTGCCGAAAGGTGCAACGGCTATTGATTTCGCATTTGAAATCCATTCCGATGTCGGGTTTCACACAATTGGAGCAAAGGTAAACGGAAGAATCGTTCCACTGAATACGATTTTACGAAGCGGTGATCAAGTGGAAGTGATCACGTCAAAGAAGCAAACGCCGAATTATGACTGGGAAAAATTCGCAATAACGCATAAAGCTAAATCTCAAATCCGCCGCTTTATCAATGATGAGGAACATAAATTAACGGATGAAGGAAAAGAGATATGGGAAAAGAAGGCAAAGAAATCAAAACTCCATATCAATGATGATGAATTGACAAAATTCATTCACACCAAGCGATTTGATAACTTGCAGGCTTTTTATCTTGCAATTAAAAAAGAAGAAATTGATACGGATGTTGTTATTGCTGAATTGACTGATACTAAACAACGGTC
>JANXZD010000006.1 GCA_025355705.1 Bacteroidota bacterium
TGTGCGTGAATTGCAAGGTCTCGGATTAGAAGTTAAAATCGAATAAAAATTGGATGAGCAATACCATTGTTCATTATCTATTAAAAAATGGAGAGTAGAATAAATGTTCCACTCAAAAGATAACAGTAAAAATACAAAATTATTTTCCCGCATCAGCATTAGTCTTGCATCCTCGGATGCAATATTAACGCGTTCATACGGAGAAGTAACGAAACCAGAAACGATCAATTATCGTTCATTCCGTCCGGAACGGGATGGGTTGTTCTGCGAACGTATTTTCGGTCCGACCCGTGATTGGGAATGTTATTGCGGAAAATACAAACGCATTCGGTACAAAGGAATTATATGCGACCGTTGCGGTGTTGAAGTAACGCAGAAAAGTGTCCGACGTGAACGAATGGGGCATATTGCACTCGCAGTACCGATCGTGCATATCTGGTATTTCCGCTCACTGCCGAGCAAGATCAGTTATATTCTCGGAATCAGCAATAAAGATCTCGAAAAGATTGTGTATTACGAGTCTTACGTCGTCACAAATCCGGGAACAACCGGATTGCAACAGAAAGATCTTATCACTGAAGATCAATTCTTCGAAATTCTTTCTTCGCTTCCAGAAAAAAATCAGGATCTCGAAGATGATGATCCAAAAAAATTCGTTGCACGGATCGGCGGCGAAGCAATTAAAGACCTATTAAAAAAAGTTGATGTTGAAATTTTATCAGCGGAACTTCGTGCGCAACTTCGTGTTGAAACTTCGCAGCAGAAAAAACAAGATCATTTGAAACGACTTCGTGTCATCGAAGCATTTCGTGAACGCGAAGGCGGTCCTGCAAATAAACCGGATTGGATGGTACTCGATGTTATTCCGATCATTCCTCCGGAACTTCGTCCTCTTGTTCCACTGGAAGGTGGACGGTTTGCAACATCTGATTTGAACGATCTGTATCGACGCGTTATCATTCGCAACAATCGTTTAAAACGTCTTATTGATATTAAAGCTCCTGAAGTTATTCTTCGAAATGAAAAACGAATGTTGCAGGAAGCGGTTGATTCATTGTTTGATAATTCACGTCGTAACAATGCTGTTCGAAGTGATAATAATCGCGCATTGAAATCTCTTTCCGATATGTTAAAAGGAAAGCAAGGACGTTTCCGTCAGAATTTACTCGGTAAGCGTGTTGACTATTCTGGTCGTTCGGTTATCGTTGTTGGTCCTGAATTGCAATTGCATCAAGCCGGTCTTCCAAAAGATATGGCGGTTGAATTATTCAAACCGTTTATTATTCGCAAATTGATCGAACGTGGATTTTCCAAAACAGTGAAGAGTGCAAAGAAGATGGTTGAGAAGAAAGGTCCTGAGATTTGGGAAATTCTTGAAAATATTATTGAAGGCCACCCGATCTTATTGAATCGTGCTCCAACGCTTCATCGTCTTGGTATTCAGGCATTTCAACCTGTACTTGTTGAAGGTAAAGCATTACGAATTCATCCGATGGTTTGTACTGCATTTAATGCCGACTTTGACGGCGACCAAATGGCTGTTCACATTCCATTATCGTTTGATGCACAACTTGAAGCTCGCATTTTGATGTTGTCGTCTCATAATATTCTTTCGCCGGCAAGCGGTGCGCCAGTAATTACACCGACACAAGATCAAGTGTTAGGTTGTTATTATTTGACAAAATCTCGCACTGGTGCAAAGGGCGAAGGGGCATCATTTTATTCTGATGAAGAAGTAATTATTGCCTACAATGAAGATAAATTAAATCTCCATGCACGCATTAAAGTTCGGTTTGAAAACAAAATGATCGAAACAACCACCGGTCGTGTTATTTTCAATCAAATTGTTCCGCAAGAACTCGGTTTCATCAATGAATTATTGAGCAAGAAACGTCTTGTTCAGATCATTGCTCAAGCTTTTCGACGTAGCGGTAATCAACGCACGGCAAGATTCCTTGATGATATGAAAACTCTTGGGTTTACTTATGCAATGCGTGGCGGACTTTCGGTGAACATTGCCGATGTTGCAATTCCAAAAGAAAAAGAAGAACTCATCAACAAAGCTCAAAAAGAAGTTGGGTCGGTCGA
>JANXZD010000078.1 GCA_025355705.1 Bacteroidota bacterium
TGGATCTCTTCGCGGGTCAATTTCAATCCTGCATCGATCATTGCATTGATCGCCGCACCAATGGCTTGACGTTTCATCGCCATAAAATCGACAAGTGTATTATCAAGATCGAAAATTACCGCTTTGATCATTTATGCCCTGCTTTTGTGATAGAGAAGCATTTCAATTGCCAGTGAATATCCGTTCGAACCAAATCCAGACAACTGAGCAACGCAGACCGGCGATGTTACTGAATGGCGGCGAAATTCTTCGCGCAAATGAATATTGGAAATATGTACTTCGATGGTCGGGATCATCAACATCGAGATCGCATCGCGGATGGCATACGAATAGTGCGTGAATGCTCCGCCATTGATCACGATACCGTGAAAATCTTTTCCGATGGTGGATTGCAGAGCATCGACAATCGCTCCTTCGTGGTTGGACTGAAAGAATGTAAAGACCGCTTCGGGATATCTTCCGATCAATTCATTTTGTATATCGGCAAGTGTTTGGGAGCCGTAGATCTCCGGTTCACGAGTACCGAGAAGATTAAGATTAGGTCCGTTGATAACTAAGATATTCATTTATTTTTAGATGGACTCCACCTTAAAAGCGGAGTCTATCTGCTATTAAGTTTACCGCGCTTTTACCATTTCATCTTCAATGAACATCCGCACATTCGGTTTCACAAAAAGATTCTCAATTCCCATCTCGCCGAGCGCAAGAGCAATAACGCCTGATTTGCGTGATGGATGCAGCTTCTTGTTCACAACAATGATCTGTTGATCCTTTAAGATACAATACCCGCCGTCAAAGTCCCCTTTTTCATACCGTATCTTCATTCCCATTTCAGCGGCAAGTTCTTCTAATTCCGGTAAATAATCTTCTGCGTTCATGATGTTGATTTTCTCAATGGCTTCAAGATAACTAAAATCGGAATAGTATAATAGCACAACTGAGCAATGAACGGAAGTCCTGAAAGTGCGGTCAACCGAATGACAAATGCTTTGCGAAATTCTTCAATGGGCCAGTCTCCCCAATAATTCAATCCGACAATTTTCCAGTCGAGCCAAAAGCAATAGAGTTCAACGGGGACAAACATCAGCAGTAGAATTGCACTCATCAATAACCAGCCATCGTTTTTCAAAGTTCTCTGCGTCGTCATCACATAACCGATTCCGGCAATCAGCGTGAGCGGATATGTGATGAATACGAGGATGGAATATTTAGCAATGGCATTGTATGCTGCACGTTCAGATTCGGTAGTGAGCGTTTGTCTTAATTCTATAGTGCCAAATTCCAGAAGATTACCGATCTGGATATGCTTCAGTGAACCTGCGCCAAGCCAGCAAAGCGCACTAAATGTGAAAATAATAAGAAAGAATTTAGATCGTGAATTTTCCATGGGATAAAGATATGAAGTTATCGTACGGTATTCAACGGACGATCACTTTACGTACTCTCTGTTTTATGAAAAGTTTCCCTTTTCCGGAAACGACGGAGGTCAAACAAAGATGCTCTGCTCTAATTTCGATCACTTGAACTTCACCGATCTTCTCATCACGTGAGCCAAGTAACTCCCCTGTTTTCGGATCGGTGATCTCTTTTGCTCCGCCGTACACCGGCAATACATCGCCAACCGAAATTCCATCCGCCGAACCAAGATTGATGAACACTTCACTGTCATCAACAATAACGATCTCCCCATTGATCAGTTTTCGTTTTAATGTGAACGTAGAATCTGTTACGGTTGTGTCGATAATTACAGATGATGAAAGAACAACTGATTTTGTCACCAAAGAAGGAATCGCCCGTTCCAATTTCAGTCCGAGATCATCCGCACATTTTAACAACGCTTCTCCAAGGATCGATTGGTTGAACATCTCTCCGCCAAACGTAACATCATCAAGCATAAAATATTGATTGGTTCGATCAGTCCTTTTCCCCCACAATGTTATCCCAAGGGAACGATCTTTAACAGTTCCTTCTGCAGTCCCTTCATAAATTATCGCTTCACGCGAAGTTGTAAACCGCGCAGCATCATACAAAACAAAATTTACTTTCACCGTTGCAGCGAATGCTTCGTAGCCGGCAAGTTGAACATCCGAAACAACGAAGCGACCGATAGAGAATTCTTCGACCTCCGCTGAGACGATGTATCGCACATGATAATGCTCAGCGATTATTCGAAGAGTGGAAAGGTTCTTGAGCCGTGTTGTATCAATGAATTTTTCCACCGCAAATTGTCGAACCGATAACGGAGAAACGACGCCGACCCGAAATCGTTCTTTACTATATGCGGAAAGATATCTCGGCACATCAATTCCAATATTCCATTTCCCGTTAAAACCGGAAATATCGCTGAATGGAATGAAGACCAACACTGAATCCGAAGTAAAGAATGTTGGATTGGGCTGAGGTACCTGTGCAGCAACCACATCACAAAGGAACAATGAAACGTACAACAAGGTTAATAATGAAATGCCATTGCGAGGATTCACGAAGGAACGACGAAGTAATCTTCTTCGTAATCGAGGAGATTGCTTTATCTCGATACAAGAACTATCGGGGTTCGCAATAACACTCTTATATTTTTTCTTTGAGTTATTCATACAGCAAATATTTCTTTCGCACTTTCATGAACTCCGTAATATTATTTTGCCATGATGCAATGATTGCTGAAGCCGCAACCCCATCCGTTAATTTTTTGCGCACATCATCAGTTCCTGCAACTTTGTCGAACATTGCATTTCGATCTGAATCGGCCATCGTAAAGGGGTTTTTACCAGGATATAATTTAATGAGCGATTCAATCGCATACAGTTGAATGTTTGTAAGATTGATCTTTGCATTATCGATAATGTGGATCTGAACGCCTGAGAGCTGTTTTGTTTGCTGTTTTCCATAATACGGTTTGAATGAAAGCGGTCTAAAGTACACTCCGGGAAGTTTTTTTGCATTCAGTGCTTCTGCAAGTTCCTCGCCGTTGATCCATTCCTGCCCAACAAGCTGGAACGGCATCGTATAACCTACACCAATATTGATCGTTTCCAATTCTCCCAGCATTCCGATCGCAGAATAAAATAATGCCGTTTGAGAATTTGGAACATGCGGCGATGTCGGCACCCATGGAAGTTTTGTGTTGTCCCAATGCATCCATCGTTTCCAGTTTTCCATTTTGATCACGATAAGTTTACATTTTTTTCCCCCGTCGAGCCATCTTTCGTTATTCAACATTTCGGCAAATTCACCGCACGTCATTCCATACACATATGGAACCGGATATTGTCCGACAAATGATCTGAATCTCAGATCGAGCACATTTCCTTCCACTCTGTTTCCGTTAAGAGGATTTGGACGATCGAGAACAATGAACTCGATATTATTTTCTGCAGCGGCTTCCATTGCCAATGCCATTGTATTGATGAACGTATAGGAACGCGAACCAATATCTTGAATGTCGTACACAAGAACATCAATTCCTTTCAGCATTTCGGGAGTTGCCTTGCGTGTTTTTCCGTATAAAGAATAAACAGGAAGCCCGGTTGCTGAATCGGTGAAGGTATCAACTTTTCCCCCTGCTGTAACATCTCCGCGCACGCCATGTTCGGGTCCAAATAATGCAACAAGATTGACGCCTTTTGCTTTTGCGAGAATATCAACGGTTGATGTAAAGTTCGACGTAATCCCAGTCGGATTAGTGATCAGTCCTACGCGTTTACCTTGCAAGATTTTGAAATTGGATTCGGCGAGAACTTCAATTCCTGGTTTTGTTTGGCAGAGAAGAAATGCGCTGGCAATGATACTGAATAAAAAAAAATGAGAGAGATTTTTCATAAATGAATTCCTTTTCTTGTAACAAGGTAGGAAAAAATTGACTAACAGAAAAAGGGATTTATTACGATATGCGGTAAATAAGCGATGCCATCACGTAAAGTGATGACATCGTTAGTATTATACTACTTTCAAGATCAGAAGTTCTTTTTTTATCGGCAGTGAATTATTCACAAAGAGATTAAATACCCCTCAACTTTGCAGCTTTCGCAACTCGTTCAACCGCAAGAATGAATGCACCAATACGCATCGGTACTTTGTACTTTTCGGACGTGTGAAGCACGGCCAAATAACTGGATGACATTGTCTTTTCAAGTTCGTTCATCACTCGTGCATAATCCCAACGGAAACGCTGTACATTCTGCACCCACTCAAAATAACTGACCGTTACGCCGCCGGCATTGGCATAAATATCCGGGATTACGTGAATATTTCGTGATGCGAATATCTCATCCGCTTCGAATGTTGTCGGTCCATTCGCCGCTTCAACGATCAATTTTGCCTTTACACTGTTCGCGTTGTCTGCACGCAGCTGATTTCCCAATGCTGCGGGAATCAACACATCACACTTTAATTCCAACAAATCTTCATTTGATAATTTTACGCCCCCTTTAACTCCTACCAAACTTCCGGTATTCTTCAACTGATTAACAGCATCAGTGTACCGAATTCCTCGTGGATTGTACACTCCACCTTTCACATCACTCACCGCAACAACTTTCACTCCCATTTCCTGTTCAAGGATCCGGACCGTGTTCGAACCAACATTCCCAAATCCTTGCACCGCTACAGTGATCTTTTTTAGGTCTAAATGATACGTCTTTGCTGATTCACGCAGTGCAATACACACTCCTCTTCCGGTCGCTTCTTCTCGACCCAACGATCCGCCGAGCTCAATCGGTTTCCCAGTAACAACCGCAGGTGAATAGCCATGAGTCTTGCTGTATTCATCCATCATCCACGCCATCGTCTGTGCATTCGTGTTCACATCCGGCGCAGGAATATCTTCCGACGGTCCGATGATAAGATCGATCTTTGACGTGAACGCTCTCGTTAACCGTTCCAATTCTCCATCAGAAAGTTTTGTCGGATCGATGGTGACACCTCCCTTGGCACCGCCAAAAGGGATATCAACAATAGAAGTTTTCCACGTCATCAACGACGCAAGGGCACGCACTTCATCAAGATCGACTTCTTGATGATAACGAATCCCCCCTTTGTATGGTCCGCGCGCATTATTGTGCTGCACGCGGTAACCGATAATGGAATGGAGTTTTCCGTCATCCATCATCACCGGAAGTTCAACGCGTAGTTCCCTGTCCGGCGTGCGAATGAGCAAAGCAAGCTCTTCATTCAGATTGAGCTTCTTTGCAGCAAGTTCAAAATTGTGAAGGACGTCTTCGTAAGGATTGTGCTTAGGTGATTTCGCAGATTCCACCGACTGTCTGACAGATGATACTGCTACAGTTAAGATTTTTTTAGCACGGAGTACTTTTTTGGTCGATCGTGCTTTTGCCTTCTTTTTTATTGGGCGGGGTTTGGGCTTTTTCGTTGTAGATTTTTTTGACTTCTTAGCCATACGAATTTCCTTTCGAAAAACATTCTTGCCACAGGGTTCACAGAGAAATACTTGGGAATTTTTCTATTGCATTCTCAATGCTCCCTGCGTGTAAATACTTTCGTCAATTTCGTTGATCTATCTGATAATTCTTATACCATCCTAAGTCATGAAAAAGCTGCATCAGATTCTGCATCGTCAGCGTATTCATTTCAAGATAATTTCCCGTAAAGTGTGCTTTAGTCATCGCATCAGTGCGATCGAGAAATTGTTTTATCAATCCTTGAGCTTTCTGTATCTGCCCAGAAAATTCTTGGGAAAGTTTTTCGTATCCATTACCATCCTTGCCGATACGCTGCATCAGATCGAATGATTTGTCGATGAATTTGGATGAGAATGCAAGATCATCCAATTGGTCCTGTAAAGAATGCTGCTTGGCGATCTCGATCAATGCGCCAAGATCCATTGAGCGCTTCAGCGTTTTTCCGGAAGCATCATTGATGGTCGACAACAATGTTTTGGTATGTTGGCTAAGATTCATAGGTGTAAAACGTGGGCTAATATAGAAGATGAGTAAACGAATTGCAACGGAAAACAGAACAGTCGATAAAAGAGCCATTGACGGCTATTTTATCGACTGTTTGGTCTCGCTTACCTGGTATTTAAATTGAAAATATCTTACAAAAAATTCTTTACCGCTAAATAGACTTCCTCCACTCCTACCTCTTCCATACACTTAAAATGTCCTTTGGGACAATCTTTTCTTCCAATATGAGTGCAAGGACGGCAATCAAGATTATTATTCTCTACAATAACAGCTTCGGTTCCATAGGGAGAAAAACCAAATTCTTTTACTGTTGAACCAAAGATCGCCACGATTTTCTTTTGTTTTGCCGCAGCAAGATGCATC
>JANXZD010000165.1 GCA_025355705.1 Bacteroidota bacterium
AAATCAACAGTCATATATCCACTCATCATTATTCGATCGATCACCACTTCAATATCCATTTCGGTTATTATTCCAAGTTCGCGCAACTGAATGAGATAACCATATGCTTCCGCATTGATCACCGAACGTTCCACATCATGAAGCACTCGGTGTGAATGTGGTGAACTAGCGGCAATATCAGTGATGATATTGCTCCCATCAGAAATTTTTTCAAATAACCAGTTGAATGCTGTACTGATTTCAGTTGTAGAATATCCTTTCTTCGAAAGGACACTTAGGTCGATATCGTGGATGGGAATATTGTTCCGCAATTCACCGATCAAGTACATTAAAATTTCAACTATTTTTTCTTGCATTAGCTTCCTTCCTTCACTCTTACAAATTCAATTCTGAAACATATCGTTCCTGAATCGAATTCATCTCCTTTTGGGTAATCATTGTAGCATCCGTATAGCCAATTGCATGCAGAGTACCGTGAACAATAAGACGTGTGATCTCATTACTTATTGTCACATTATTCTCTCTTGACTGCCGTTTTGCCTGTTGCGTGTTGATATATATCTCAGCATTGACAGCTTTTTGTTCAAGCGGAAATGTGATGACATCAGTTACATAATTGTGATTAAGAAACTTTTTATTAATTGTCCGAATCGTCCCATCATTTACTATAACAAACGAGAGTTCCGCGTTTTTTATTTTTTCTTTTTTACATACAAATTCGGCAATGTGCTTTACCGCAGAACCAGAAAAAGGAATGTTCTTAAATGCTTTTGTTATAGAAACAACTATCATTGCTTTTTTGTTTTTGAATCTTCCTGGGTAAGAGATAGTGCAATACCGGCAAGCATTACATCAATACTCAACATCCGATAATCTCCGGAAAGGATCGCACGGTCAACATTTGCATAGAATGTACAACCACCTTCTTTTTCGATCACAATAGCCGATACCTTATCTTTCGTTTCCCCAATGAATGTCACTTCGCCAACATCCTGGCTTACAACATATCCGCTGCAAAATTGTAATTGGAAATGAGTATTATGAGTGTACGCCGAAACAAGATTCCCCTTTTTCTTACCGATTGAAATGTTCGGATAAATTTCCAATGCCAACTGGCGATTTTCTTTCTTATTAGACAACTCAAATCGGAAGTTATTTCCTTTCAATTTTGGCTCAACTCCCAGTACTTTCCCGATCTTTTTAATGTCAGATTTTGCTAATGTCGATTTCATACGAAATATCCTTCAAACAGAAAAACCCCGTTACTTTTGATTGGGGTTCGATGTCTCACTGCAATATGTATAGTGTGAATGTTCAAATGAGCATCAGGTCTGTACAAATATAGAGAGAGGTTAGTATGGAAGTCAAGTTTTTCGTTAATTACCAAGAAATCTCAAGTCCTTCGTATGCTGCGGTACATTCAAACGTGAATTGTTTCTGTTTTATTTCATGTCTGCATTTTTCAAGAATTCTATCGATGTTTTCGTCTGTCCTGTTTGGTTCGTGATGGAAGAGGACACAATGCTTCACATTTGCATCGTTGGCAAGCTTTAGAGTAAATAAATAATGAGAATGTCCCCATCCGACCTTGTCGACATACTCTTCGGGAGTATACGTTGTATCGTGAATTAAAACATCTGCACCTTGTATAAAATCTACGAGCCGCTGGTTTGGATCCCCCTTGTACTCAAGGAACTTCTTCAGGACAATCGGTTCAAAATTTGTCACTCGAAATGCTGACTCTTTGTCAAACGGTTCATTGTCACTTACATAGACTAACGATTTGCCTTTGTAATCAATTCTATAGGCAACTGTAAATCCGGGATGATTAACATATAATGTTTTCACATGAGCATCAAAAATATTAAATTCTTCTTCGCTGATACTTCGAAAATGTATCTTTGCTTTTAATTCGTTCAGCTGGATGGGAAAATATATCTTCTTCATTTGATCAGCAATGATGTGCTCAAGATCTATTTCTTCCCTGTCGGTTCCGATAACAGTGATCTCGTTCCCGGAAATGAAAGCAGGTTTGAAGAATGGAAATCCTTGAATATGATCCCAATGAGGATGGGTAATAAGAATGTAAGTGCGGATTGATTCACCATTTGCAATAAGATGATCACCTAAATTTCGTATACCGGTTCCCGCATCTAAAATGATCAATTCACCATTATCTAAACGCAGTTCAAGAGAGGGAGTATTTCCCCCATATTTCACCGTGCTTTTCCCCGGAGTAGGAATCGATCCACGAACTCCCCAAAACTTTATCTTCATGATATAATTCCTTCTGGGATGTTCATCACCAAATTTTTTTTATCGATATGTTGCAACATAATCAATATAATTTTGAGCTGATTTGATCAGGAATTTACGTTCATCATCCGTCAAGGTGCGAATAATTTTTGCAGGAACACCGGCTGCGAGCACACCTTCCGGAATAACCATGCCCATTGTTACTACGGCACCGGCTGCAACCAATGCAAAAGGACCGACCTTTGCATCATCTAAAACAATAGCACCCATACCAATTAATGTATAATCATTGATCGTACAAGCATGAATTACCGCACTGTGACCGATAGTCACATTAGAACCAATGTATGTAGGAAATTTTTTGTTGGTGACGTGAACAACAGTATTATCTTGAATATTAGTTCGTTCACCAATTCTAATGAAATTGACATCACCCCGAATGACAGTATTGTACCAAACGCTTGAATCTTTTCCTATCTCAACATCACCAATGATATGAACTCCATCTGCAATAAATACCGATGAATCAATTGTAGGAGTAATTCCATTGTATGTGATGATACCCACTTAACTTTTCGCCTTTGGCGGAATCCATCCCTGACGGGTCCACTTTATCAACTCAATATGAACGCTGCCAAGAACCACTTTCATTTTTGCTACGATAGGGATCCCTGCTTCATCGTTACTAAAAAATCCACGAAAATATCCAGTTAAGCCATATACGCCAGTAAAATCGGAAGATCCATCAAACTCAATCGTTTCAACAGGATATTTTACGGCATTGATCTCTTGCGATCCCAATTTATCCATGAAATTGAACTGTGTCTTATACGATTTTTCGCTCACAAAAACCGGCATTGAATATTTTTTCACTTGATGGATATTGTTCCGCGCATAATAAAAAAGCGACAGCCCATCAAGTTGTTTTTCAGTAATTAGTTCTTCGCCTGACCTGGTAGTATAGCCTTTTGGCTCAACACCGTATTGATAAGTGACAATATTCTTTTGGTAATCAAAAAAATATTTAAAATACGGCATCTCTTGAGGTTTCGTGGTCGTATGTGTAACAAATAAATGAGCAATCGCATCAACATCCATTTCACTGTAAAAGACTTGATGAAGATCTACGAATGGTAATCCGCTGTATGAATCAAGATACGCTTTAGTTTTAAAGACTTTGACACCATTTTTTGTCATGGTATCTAGTACTTGCATTTTTACAAGACCAATGTCAAAAAAAGAATAACTGACATTGTACTGCAATTCTTCACCTATTTGAAACATAGAATTTTCAGCAGGGATCTCATATTGAATTGTTGCAATTTCCTTTGCTTCAATTGAATTTTGTATTGTCGTTGGAGCAATAACAATAGAAAGCAACGCTATACAAGCACTGCTCATAAATATTTTTTTCAAATGGGGAGGTTTCACGAATACTTTCTGTTTCGTTAATTAAGTCGTGCAAATTTTTCAGCCTCAGGAAACAAACTGATCGCTTTCGTCACTTGATGATCAATGCCAAGTAATACGGAATACCACCCTTCATTGTTCCAGTAATTACGGGCAATATATGCTTTTAACCGAGCTTGAATATAATCTTTATCTTTTTTGAAATCTTCTTCAACAAAATCAATTTTCTTTTCTTTGGTGAAGGAGAGGAATTCATTCATCATTAGATCATCAATAGTAAAATTCTTATTGAATGAATGAAGATCAGATTTATATTTATTTTTGATCTTCTCTCCATCACGCGTTAAATATCCTGTAATAAACTCATAGAACATATTGCGTCGATTCAACTGCAAAGAATATTTCGTGATATTTCCGGGTTTCACAATAAAATCTGGTGTAATGCCGCCTCCGCCAAGAATAACTCTTCCTTTTGCAGTCTTGAATTTTGGACGACCAGAATCAGCGGCGCTCTCTTTATGTTCAATATTTTCTCCCTCTTCTTCGTTGCGAGTAAATGCCTCTTCCTGATATTTTTCTTTATTCGCATACGAACGCTGTATTAATCTACCGCTTGGTGTATAATATCGAGAGATCGTCAACCGCAGTGCAGATCCATCGGAGAGCGGAAATTGCTTCTGAACAAGACCTTTACCAAAACTTGTTTCTCCAACGATCAGTCCTCTATCCCAATCCTGAATTGCACCGGAAACAATTTCGCTCGCCGAAGCAGAACCATTGGAGATCAAAATGATCAGCGGCATTTTTTCATATTCACTGTTATTTGTGGAAGCAAAATATTCTTCGTTAAATTCAGGGCGCCGACTAATTGTATAAACAACTTTACGCGGATTCCCTTTTGCATCAGATTCTAGAAAAATATCCGCCATCTTTACTGCTTGATCGAGATATCCACCGGGATTTGAACGAAGATCAAGCACAAGACGTTTCATTCCTTGCGATTTCAATTTCTGGAGTGCAGCAGCCATCTCTTTGTTCGTTGTTTCGGCAAATCTGGTAACATTGATGTAACCAACGTTGTCATTCAACATTGTTGAAGCATCAACGCTATACAACGGAATCACATCACGAACTATTTCAAACTCCAGTAATTCCTTTGCACCGGAACGAGCTATACTAACAGCAACTTTGGTCCCTTTGGGTCCTTTCAAACTCTTCATTACTTGATCATTGTTGAAGCCAATGGAACTTTTACCATCGATCTTTACAATTTTATCGTTGGACATGATACCAAGTGATGCACTTGGTCCACCGCCAATCGGCTGAACGACAGTGATGGTATCATTCACCAGTGAAAATTCAACTCCAATTCCTTCGAACCGACCTTGGAAATCTTCGGTCACACGCTGCATCTGCTGTGCTTTTATGTACACGGAATGAGGATCAAGATCCGCTAGCATTCCGGTAATTGCATTTTCCGTTAATTTTTGTGTATCAACATCTTCCACGTAATATTTTTCGGCATAACTTAAAACATCCTTAAACTTAGAAAGCTGTTCATAGATATTATCGCCTGAAATTAAATGATTGACCTGTGTCCCTCCGATGAAAGCAACAACAAATACTGTGACAATCAACGGAATCGAGAATCGCTTCTTCATAATAACGCTCCTAAAATCTTCTCTCATAAATGAATGGTTAAAAAAATCTGTTAATGGAATATACGAAATGACGGATAAAATGCATTGATATTGTGCACATAAACAAAAAAATCTATCTATATAAATAACGAGAAAATGCAAAGAAATGCAAGTTCTTGCGTCTTTAAAACGTCATTGAACACCCTACTTTAATTCTGCGTGGGTCATAATATGCACTCGGATCACCAAGTTCACCGCCAATTCTACCATTAGAATCAATCCATTTGACATTTTTTGTGTTAATGATGTTTCTTGCATCCACATAAACCATTAGCGAAAAATCTTTCAAATTGTCAAACTTAAATTCCTTGGACAGCTTAACATTTGCAAACAAAATATTTTTCATTCGAGAATTATTCGGCAAAAAATCTTTGGAAGAATCTATCGGTGTAAAACCATCTCGCGTCGGAAAAAAAGTGTATGGTTTTGGAGAATTGAACCAAATGATCCCATTAATAATTATATCGTAGAACGTTTTTGTCTCTATATCCACTTTTACCGAATGCCGTTGATCCCAGCTTAATGGGAATGATGTCGCCTGAATGGGAAAACCCCATTGCGCTAAATTGATAGACTGGTTTGCTACCTCACTTGTTCCTTCGGTAACCATATATGTATAGGATATACTTCCTGAAAGCTTTTCATCTCGTTCGCGACTGATAATAAATTCAATTCCTTCGGCATCAGCTTCCGCATTGTTTACATATTGTGCAAATCCAAAATCCCCTCCGGCTTTACTGTCAAACGGGATCAACGTCTTTGAGTCAATTTGATTCTTCACATTCTTCTTGAAGTATGTCATAGAACCGACATAATTATCTGTTACTGCATGTTTGTAACCGATCTCCCATGCAATCGTTTTTTCGGGATCAAGATCTGGGTTTCCGGTGAGAACACTTCGCGCTCCGCTTTGTATTTGCGGCGGATTGATACCGGTGTATAGATATTCAAACAACGGATATTGGAAATAATATCCGAAGTTCATAAAGAACATACTGTTTGGTCCCATTGGGGCTGCAAATGCAATGCGCGGACTGAACTGTTGTTTGATCGACGCTTTTTTATAACCAACAATTTTTTGTTTGAACTCATTGTTTGTATTAGGAATAAATTCTACCACCGGACGTTCCGCTCTTGGATCGAGAAAATCCCATCGCACACCTAAACTAAGGATCGAGCCATCAAGAGCAAACCGAATTTTATCTTGTAAATAGACACTACCCGAACGCGGAAGATATTCATACAAATTACTGTAATTAAGCAATGGTGCATTTTCAATCGGTTTGCCGAAATATGTGCGCTGCGGTTCAAATTTTACAAGATCATAAAAGATGTCGTACATATTAAACTCAAATCCAAGCTTAACAAATTGAGATTCATCCACTTGCGAAGAAATATCTCCTTTCACCACCTGCATAAGCTGCTGAACATTAGCCCACCAATTTTTTCTTCCATCAACAACATACCGCAAGAAAATATCATATTGGTACGGTTGAATGTCGATCTGTTCTTTCGAATCTTCGCCAAAACGGTTTTGCATATAGAAATGAGTAAAACTTAATGTATACGCGGTTCTATCCGACAACGTATGTGAAAGAGACAGAACACCGCGAAGTGAAAGCTTTTTACGTTCAGGTAAACCATCCAAATTATAACGCCAGCTATATTCATAATCATGCCAATCATGATATGAATATAGACCCTGCGCAGTTAACCGAATTGCATTCGATGCGATATATTCTATTTTAGTCATTCCGCTTAGTTCTTTGTTATTCGGCGAGGAGAAATAATTGTCCATATCCTGCCACCATCGTGTATTTGAGACACGGGCGGTCAATGCAGAGAGATAGAATATTTCATTCGGAATGATCGGACCGCTGGCACTCAGTTCCAATTCATTATGTTTATCGATCTGTTTATTCAGTTTTGAAGGGATCCAATTATCTTTTTCAAATCGAAGTGCAAAACGATGAGTATTCTCTCCACCTTTGGTAATAACATTGATCACAGCCGACATTGCATTGCCGTATTCCGCTTCAAATCCTCCGGTATAGATCGTCATGCCTCCAATTGAACTTTTGGGAAGCTCAGCACCAAGACCGCCCCCGACAAAATCCTGCACAGGAATTCCATCGATCAAATAGATCACTTCATTTGTCTTGCCGCCCCGAACATTTCCTTCCAATGTCACTCCCGGCTGTAACGATAGTACTTCTTGGAATGTGGTGACGGGAAGTTTCTCTAATTTCACTTCACCAATCGAAAATGCTGTTGATGGCTGATCTTTTTGGATGAGAGGTTTTTGTGAAATGATCTCAACTGCTCCCAATTCTACCGACGTTTGATCCATCGTAATATCGATCCGTGTTCGCATATCGGCATTGATCGAAACACTTTTCATTATTACCGGTTTATAACCGAGAAGAGAATATTTAACATCATACACTCCAGCGCGGATATTGTAAATAGTATAATATCCATCGATAGTGCTCACCGTTCCAAGATTGGTCCCTACAATCTGTATTGTCACCGAAACAATATTCTCTTTTGTCGCTGAGTCATGGATCTTCCCTTCCAAGATTCCATTTGTCCCTGCAAATGATCGAAGTGAAGTTAAAATAAAGATTAATACAAGAATATTTTTTTTCATAAATTATTGTCCGATTGCAGAACAAGGATCAAATTGGATAAAATCTTTACAAGGTAGAAGCCCTAAGCCAACATTTGCTTCGCCGCCGTGAGGAAACATAAAGCATTGTCTTAAACTAAACGGTTGAACATATAATACCGCTAGTCTATCAAACAATTTTACATTTGCCTTTACCAAAAAATTCTGACCTGTTGATATTCTTCGATTACCAGCTCCACCGGTATTATTGTATACAAAGCATTGGGGATCATTTTGAGAAGGAAAATAATAGAGAATGTATGTACTGTCGTTTGTCTTCAAATTCCAGTCCACAAAGAGAACAACGGAATCTCCCGGATTAAGCATTAATCGCTTGGTCAGTCGATTAAAATTTTTTGCATAGAAAATATCATTCGAGCTTAATGTAAATGTTCTTGTTTTGTTAAATATTCTCTCTTCTTCTTTTGGTGCAATCCAACTTATTTCCATTGTCCCGGTCATCGCTGCAATATCATCCAATGTCTCATCCGTATTGTTTGTTACTGTTACAAGTGCTCGGATTGAACCAGCAGCACTTGAATGCGAAGTGGTGATATATGACGAACGGACTTTAATATTGACTAAATTTGAAAGATCTTCCCGTAACGGAAGTGTTTCGTTGCACGAAACTAAAATGAACGCAAATACTATGACACAATAAGAACCAAAATTTTTACGTAAATTTTTCATGGGATTAGTGTTCTACGGCTGAACATGGATCAAATTTAATAAAATCTACGCAATCTGGAAGACCTAAAGCTTTGTTTAATTCCCCGCCGTGCTGAAACATAAAGCAATGAGACAATCTAACGTTCTGAATATATAACACTGCCAGTCTATCAAATAATTTAATATCTGCCTTTACCAAAAAATTTTGACGTAATGAAATTCTTCGAGGCACACGGCCACCAACACCCAGCAACGAAACAAAGCATTGATTATCAAATTGTGCAGAACAATAATCGAGAATGTATGTGCTATCGTTTGTTTTCAAATTCCAATCAATATACATTACAACTGAATCTCCCGGATCTAGAGTTAACCGTTTTGTAGTTCTATTGAAATTTTTTGCAAAAAATATATCATTTGAAGTTAGCTTAAGTGTTCTTGTATGATTAAACAATCCTTCTTCTTCTTTCCGAGGAGTCCATGTTATTTCCACTGTTCCGGTCATCGCCGCAACATCATCCAATGTTTCATCGGTATTGTTTGTTACTGTAATAAGCGTTCGAATTGCTCCAGTCAAAATAGAATGTGATGTTGTGTAGTACAATGACCGGACTTTTATAGTAACTAAATTTGAAAGATCTTCCCGCAACGGAAGTGTTTCGTTGCAGGCAAAAGCAACGATTGAACACAGCGTGGTGACTAAAAAACCTATTTTTTTTATTGTGACCATCTGATAACTACGATTACACTTCACACATTGTGTGCCATATACTATTTATTACGGCTGAACTGTTATTTGTTTGATGTTATAAGAATAAAATGAATATCCGTTTGTGTAATTGGTTTGAACTCGATAGAACGGCGATGTTCCTACAGTTGAACTGTTATCGTTTACAGTAGTTGTGTTTTCATTCGTTATTGTTGCTACAACAACGGTTGAGTTGTCAAAATTAATGTTACTGCAGCGTTCAATTTTATAGTTGAGGAAAAAAGGGTTAGGGTTTTTAATCCATGACAAAAATACTGTTCCGCCACTACTCGATATCGAATCTATTGAAACATATTCATAAGTGAATATCGTGAACAGTAAATTCGGAACAATATTATTGCCAGCATCATATCCTTGAATGGTTGTCATCGATCCAAAACTATCAAAGTCGAACGTACAACGGATAATTCCATTATCATCTGAAAGCAATGCATTCGAAGAAACTTTTCCTCCTCCATTGGTAATTTTAAATCGTATTGGCAAACCGCCGATCAGGTTTCCATACTTGTCTTTTACTCTTACGATAATTGCATTCAACAGAATTGTTCCTTGCAATCCAACAACACTGTCTTTGGAAAGTATCTCATACGACGCCGGCACAATGCTTGCCTTCACTGTCGCTTTGAATGTAACAAAACTTGTTTGCGTCGCAGTGATCCGTGCTTCAACAGTTTGGTTTCCTGTCGTAGTATCTGTCGTCCAATAACTTTTTGCAATGCCAAGAGAATCCGTAAGCGTTTGTGACGGATTTACTTTTCCTCTACCCGAAGGTAAAAAATAGACTACAGTACTCTTTACCGGATTATTGTAAGCATCCTTCACTTCAACCGTTAATGGATAAGGAAGTACTGCTGCAACTGTACCGGTCTGATTGTCTCCACTTTTTATTGAAATATTTTGAGCCCCTGCATTAAAGGCATACAATGGAAAAATAACCGGAGAACCTTTAATGCCCGGAACAATCGCTTGCACATGCACCGAATCTTCTTTTTGTCCTAATTTTACACTTGTTTTTGCATACCCATCACCATCGGTAATGACTATTGTATCTGAAAATGTTGAGTTTCCATTCGGTGCAAAAAATTCTACCCTTACACCCCGCACCGGTCTATTTTTGAAATCAAAAACCCGCACAATAATAGGAAGAGGCAATTTCGTGTTCACCGCACCAGATTGAAATCCTCCGCCTCCACTCAATATTAGATCCG
>JANXZD010000176.1 GCA_025355705.1 Bacteroidota bacterium
AAATCTTTTAAATGTTCAATCTTTGTTTCTTCTCCAATGGTTACATTGGCGGTGCCGGTCTTATTATCTCCGGTTTCTAATACGTGAATGATAATATCTTCATTCTCCATCAGTTCAATGATGCTTTTAAAATTTTTTGCACTTTCAAATTCCGGCTGAGAAAGAATGTTTGTCGTTCCGCCGATATGGATCTTGTCTCTTCGATTCTCATCAAATAATTTATCAACAGATTCAATAAATAATCTGATCAATCCCGATTCTTCGTGTTGATATTCTCTGACGCGCTCGGTAAATGTATCTCGAATTTCCTTAAGTGTTAAACCGCTCAGCCGTTCATTCATCAATCTAGCAACGTCATCTAATTTCGTTTTGGCAATCTCAGAATGGATTTCCATCATTATCGTTTTTACTAATCCTGTTCGGATAGAAATGATGACAAGCAATCTCGTGCTGGAGATCTGCATCAATTCTAATTTTTCAAACACGCCCGATGTCATTTGCGGCGCAGTAACAACACTGAGTTGATGGGAAATTGTGCCGAGTATCTTTGATGCAATTTTTAGAATTTCATCCGTTTCAATATTGCCCTGAAGTTGTGTTTGAATGGATGATTGCTCAAGCTCGCTTAATTGATCGATCTCCATCAATTCGTTCACATAGAAACGATATCCTTTATCCGTCGGAATTCTGCCAGCCGATGTGTGCGGATGACCAAGATAACCGAGTGATTCCAAATCAGACATAACATTCCGAATCGTTGCAGCACTTAAACCGATGTCGTTACGTTTGGAAATGTACCGAGAGCCGACCGGAATTGCGGTTTGGATATAACTATGGACGATATTGTGGAGAATTGTTTTTTCTCTGTCGTTCAGTGTATTCATTCTTCTAGAAACAACTCCCTGGTAAAAAGACAAAAAATGCCTTATTTCTTTAAAAATACGAATAGTTTGAGCAGATGTCAAGGAATGACAAAATGAGGTTGTTAATGAAGTAAAGGGAAATTTGCGAAAAATTAAATTGCAATTTTTTCTTTTTCTTGGTCCTGCATCACCTGAAGATTTTTTTCCAGTTCTTGTCGGATATCGATGATATTTTGATCTGAAGCATAATTGGTGTAAACAACGTTAGAGAGTTCAACAAGAGAGCGGACGACGGACTCGATTACGGATGCTTGTCCTTTTAGGTCGCTGATCAATTGAATGAATTGGTTAGCAGCTTCAACATCGAGAGTTTTCCTTACCATACGTTCGTATGAAGAGGAACGAAGCATGATTATGGCAAGCGCATTGTTTACGTGATGGGCAATTGTTCGAACCGTTGTTTGAAACATCTGAACTGCGGCTTTTTGTTTTTCTTCTTCAATTTTTTGAATTTCACGAAGTTTTACTTCTTGACGGAACAGATATCGTTCAAATACACCGTTAATAACAATCGGGAGATGGTTTAGTTCAAGACGTTCTTTTCGAATATAATCATACGCGCCAAGTTTCATTGCATTGACGGCAACCTCTTCAGTGCCTGCTGCTGTAAGCATGACAACGGGTGTTTCCAGTTTTTGATCTTTCATCCATTGCAATACTTGCAGACCGGTCATTGAACCGATATGGTAGTCAAGGAGAACCACATCAAACTGATCAGAACCAAGCAAAGAAATACCTAATTCTCCCGAATTTGCAGTTTTAACTTTATAATTTCCATCTGATTCAAGTTCCAAACAGAGAATGTTTGAAAATGCGACTTCATCATCAATAATAAGGACTGTTAGTGGTGTTTTCATGTTTTCCCTTTAAGTGGGTACAAATTAACCGCATTAACAGACTTAATCAAGAAGTTTTTATTATTGTAATTTGAGATAGGTAACACCTATATATTAAAAAAACACATTGTTATCAATGTGTTTTTTTGCTGCCCCACAAGGATTCGAACCTCGATAAGCAGAGTCAGAGTCTGCTGTCTTAGCCGTTAGACGATGGGGCAATTGTTCACTAAAATAAAAAAATG
>JANXZD010000188.1 GCA_025355705.1 Bacteroidota bacterium
TTGAGATTCCTCTGTACATAACCGCTAATGCATCAGGATTTCAATCCTTTGAAATTTCTCTTTCGTACAGCACTAATACGTATGTAAAATTGGTGGATTTTGTTTCAACGGGAACTCTAAGCAACGGCTTTATGATTAATCCATCGTTTGGAAACGGCACGGCTACGTTTGCTGCTGCAGGTGTCAATTCTGTGACAAGTGGCGGAATTCTCATAAAACTCAAATTTGCTATTCCGGATTCAACCCCTCGACCTTCGACAACCAACATTACAATTACGAATATTAAATTTAATGAAGGAACACCTCTCGCACTTACAAAGAACGGCAGTTTTCAGATTGCAAACAGATCAGTCTTCGGTAATTCTCCGGGAACACTTTCACTTCATGCAAATGTTGGACTGCGCGATAGTGCTTTAATAACAGTGTTCAATACAGGAACTGCAAATCTCACATCAACAATCGGTGTGATAGGGTCATCGATCTTCTCAACATCTCCGACGAGTATTAATGTTGTTCCTGGAGACAGTGCCAAAGTAAAGGTCTTCTTCAAGCCACTGAGTCAAGGTGTTGCGACAGCATTGATCCGCTTTAATACGAATGATCCATTTCATAGTACGGTAGACGTTTCTTTAACCGGGACCACGCCCTATCCGATTATTGGTTTTAATGTGCTATCGGTTGGTTTCAACAATGTAACCGTCGGGCAGTATAAAGATATGACGATCACGATTTCAAACACGGGAACGGATACGCTAAAGATCACGAATATTCTTTCGTCTGTAATTGGTTTTACTGCAAGGCCAATAATTGGAATAATACCTCCTGGTCAATCTATGTTGGATACTCTTCGGTTTACACCTGCTGTTGCAGGATTTGTTCTGGGACGAATATCAATGACAAGCAATTCATTGACCAGTCCGGATACTGTTGGAGTTTCAGGAACTGGAACAACGTCTTTTCCTATCGTTGTAGTTAGTGCATTGAATATAAATTTTGGTTTAGTAAAGTTTGGTTCTTTCAAAGACACCGTGATAACCATCTTCAATACCGGGACCGATACGCTAAAAATTTCGAACATTGCAGCAAGCAATAGTGTTTTCACTGGCCTGCCAACAAAGAAAAATGTACCTCCCGGTCAATCATTCACTGACACTCTCAGGTTCACGCCATCGTCAATAGGTGTATTCACTGGTCGCATTTTTTTAACTAGCAATGCACTCAAAACACCGGATACAATCATTGTCTCGGGAACGGGAATTATTCCAAACGGGATCAAAGAGGAATCGATTGCACCTACAACGTTTGTTTTGGAACAGAATTATCCAAATCCGTTTAATCCTTCCACAACGATACGATATGGAGTTCCATTTACCAGTAACGTTCGGCTTACAATATTTAATACATTGGGACAACAAATTGCGGAACTAGTGAATCAACAGCAAAATGTCGGTTGGTTTGAGGTTACGTGGAACGCGCATGTAGCATCAGGATTATATTTTTATCGAATTGATGCGGTAAATAATTCTGATCCAGACAAGAGATTTACTCAGTTCAAAAAAATGACTTTGTTGAAATAATTTTCTGTAGCAAAAGCGTTTGAGATTTGTTAGTCTCAACAAGAGATCCCGTTTATATACGGGATCTCTTGTTTTAAAATAGTTTCAACAAAAAATAGTATATTAATAAGGAATGTAATTTTAATAACGATTAAAAAATTTTTACAATGCCAAAACAGTCAGAAAAACCACTCGAGATAAAATGTCCAAACTGTAAACAGACGCGGGAGCCGGACTTCAATGAAACAACGCGCCGGTATGTTTGTTCTGTGTGCAACGAACCTGTGGATGTCCAGGTGATCGTTGAGAAGAAAAAACGCGGAATAAAATAATCAAACAATGATCGATTATTCAATCCGCACAAGTTCCCGTACACGTCGCGTTCGATTGTCAGTTTCTGTCCGCAACGGTGTGGTGATCGTTGTTCCTCGATATTTTGATCTCTCTAAGATTCCGCAGATCATCAAAGAGAGAGAACAATGGCTGCAAAGAGCAATTGCAAAAGTGCAACAAAGGAATATTCATTCAGCATCGCCTCTTGTCTTGCCCGAGAAGATCCATCTTCGATCCATTAACTTGGAATATTCGGTTATAGTGCACTATCATACTAAACGGAAGAATATTCTATCTGTTGATCGCAATGTGATAACACTTCTCCTTAATACTAAGAACACGAACGCTGGATTCGTATTGCTGAAGAGATGGCTTCAG
>JANXZD010000191.1 GCA_025355705.1 Bacteroidota bacterium
CTCTCTCGGTGCGGCAGTCGGTGCTTCGCGCGCCGTAGTTGATGCAGGATGGAGACCGCATGATGAGCAGGTTGGTCAAACAGGAAAAACAGTTTCGCCATCGCTCTATGTTGCTGTTGCTATTTCCGGTGCTGTTCAACATTTGGCAGGAATGTCGTCTTCAAAATATATTGTTGCAATCAATAAAGATAAAGATGCGCCGATCTTCTCAATTGCTGATTATGGAATTGTTGGTGACGCATTTGACGTTGTTCCGGCAATAACCGCAGAAATAAAGAAGCTGCAAAGTAAGTGATTTCTTGTATTGCGAGTTGATGGGAAAAATGATATACTCGGAAGAGAAGAACAAGGAGAATTGTTGTGGAGAAAGTACAAGTTGACATACTCGGATTATCGACAAGCCCTTCGAGTGCCGGTGCGTATGCTCTGATATTGAAAGAGACAAACGGTAAGCGGAAATTGCCGATCATCATCGGTGCATTCGAAGCGCAGTCCATTGCCCTCGAATTGGAAGGAATGAAACCCCCTCGTCCGCTAACACATGATTTAATGCGCAATATCATCGACCTCTTTGCCGTTTCGTTGAACGAAGTCTGCATCAATGAATTGCGTGACGGAACATTCTATGCAAAGTTAACGATCGAAGGATTAAGTGAAACGCAGGAAGTAGATTCGCGCCCGAGTGATGCAATTGCTCTGGCTGTCCGTTATGGTGCGCCGATCTATGTTGGTGAAGAGGTATTGAATGAAGCAGGAGTAGTTTCTGAGGACGAAGATGAGACAGAAGAATCACTGACGAAAGAAGAAGCCACCCCGGTCAAAAAACCGGCGACAAAAATAGAACAACTTCAAACCTCATTGAAAGAAGCGATTGAAAAAGAAGATTACGAAAAAGCGGCTAAGTTGAGGGATGATATTAGGAAGATGGGAATTAGCGAACAGTAAGTGATAAAAAACCGCGAAAGCGGTTTTTTATTTTATTAAAGCAATCATTTCTTTTACTGCACGCTCAAGTCCAACGAATGCAGCTCGTGATATGATCGAATGTCCTATGCTCATTTCATCGATCTGCTGAATTGCTGCAACTGAAGATACATTCTTGTAATTCAATCCATGACCTGCATTTACCTCAAGTCCGATCCGTTTGCCGTATTCGGCAGCGGAAATAATCTCTTTCAACAACCGCTGCAGTTCTTGTTCTTCCGTTGCTTCTGCATATTCTCCGGTGTGAAGTTCTATCATATCGGATCCGATTTCTTTCGATGCTTTGATCTGCGCAATAACGGGATCGACAAATAAACTGACAGGAATGTTCTTTGCATGAAATTTCGCAATGACGTTCTTTAACTTTTCTTTTTGTGCAATAACATCAAGTCCGCCTTCGGTGGTCAATTCCTGACGCTTTTCTGGAACAAGAGTGATAAGATCAGGGACAATGTCTAAGGCAATCGTGACGATCTCATCAGACGCGCCCATTTCAAGATCCAGTTTTGTTGTGATGGTCTCACGTAATTTCCAAACATCGTGATCTTTAATGTGTCTTCGGTCTTCACGCAGATGAACGACAATTCCCTCCGCTCCGGCAAGTTCGCAGACCTTTGCTGCTGCAATCGGGTCTGGATCTGTGCCACCGCGTGCATTACGCAATGTGGCAATGTGGTCAATATTGATACAAAGTCTCATAGTTCCTTCAAAAAATTACAAAATTCCATCGATTATTCAAAGGAATTGATGTTGGGATATCGTAACTTTTTTGTTGATGAGTCGTAAAAAATAAGGTATTTTTTCCCGGAGGAATTATGAAATATTTTATCACTCTCTTTTTTCCAACTCTTTTTTTAATTTCAATTTCCAACGCACAGAACGATGACAGATCTGAACGATCTGCAAGCGAAATAGAAAATTTTGTTGAAAGTTTGGTCGACAAAATAGAGCTCCAGGTAGAACGGATGGCAGAAGAACGTTCGCAGCGTGTTGATTACGGAAATGAGGATCAACAAGAAAAAGGTAAAA
This sequence comes from Bacteroidota bacterium, assembly GCA_025355705.1. Lineage (GTDB taxonomy): Bacteria > Bacteroidota > Ignavibacteria > UBA10030 > UBA8401 > UBA8401. Next base: position 2,014 of record JANXZD010000191.1, read on the forward strand.
CTAAGATTCCATCCGATGCAATCACATTCAATGGTGAAACGGAGATTGCAGAAAAGGATACAATTCAAGGGAATCTTGTTGTGAAAAACGGAGCGTTGACTGTCCGCGGAACTGTCGACGGTGATGTTCTGGTAGTGAATGGTGATATTGAATTGAAGAGCACATCGCATGTGAATGGGAATGTTCGGGCAATGAATGGTTCAATTATCAGAAGTGAAGGCGCATATATTGCAGGATACACGGAACAATCGTCCAACTCGGAATCTAAAAATTCTCGAAAAAAGAAAACGTATCGGACTAAATATTCCTATTCATTTAAACCCTATTTTTGGAACGCTGAGAATGTTTTTGATGACAATTTTCTTTTTCGGTACAATCGTGTAGAAGGATTTTTCTTCGGGTTTGGATCAGAAAAGAATTTCTATTGGGACGGAAGCAAAGCGGTCTCCGGTTTTGGTTCATTCGGATACGGATTTGCGTCACATAAATGGCGTATTCAATTGGGGCTCGATCGACAATTCGCCGCATCAAGCACATCGTTGTATGAAATCGGAACCGAAGCACATAGTTTAACCGATACAAAAGATGAATGGATCATGAAACTTGGAGAGAACAATTTAGCGGCATTATTCTTTCGTGAAGATTTCCGAGATTATTATCAGCGTGAGGGTTTTTCGATTCATTCGGCATGGTATACAAAAGATGGCGACGTATCTTCAATGATCGATATTCGTTTTTTGAATGACCGGTATGCTTCGATGAGCAATGAAGCGAATTGGGGGGTGTTTGGTGGGAATGTTTTTAGAACAAATCCTGTCGTGAATACAGGAACGATGAAGAGTGTTACATTCAGTGCCGGAATCAGCACCGTTGAAAAATATCGATACCGTTCAGAAGGGTGGAATGCGTATGCACGCGCAGAATACGGAGGCCGTACACTTGGGGGTGATTTTGATTTCACACAAACGATTATCGATATACGGCGATTTCAACCACTTTGGGAAGATAATCAGATCAACCTGCGAGTTCGTGCGGGTGCATTGGAAGGCGCACCAATCATTCAGAAGTCTTTCGAGTTGGGCGGAGCAAACACAATTCCGGCTTTTGGTTTCAAAGAATTTATCGGTAACAGATTGATGCTTGCGAATCTTGAATATCAATTAAGCGGAGAAGCCATTGATGAAGTATTCTTCTGGCCAAACAGTTTGAATATCATTGCATTCGGTGATGCCGGTGCTATCAGCACGGTAAAGACAAGTTTGGCCGTTTATGAAGGATTCAATACCATTAAATCAAATCAAGTAAAATCCGATCTTGGATTTGCACTTGCCTGGCATGATGGTGATGCACGATTAGGTTTTGCATGGAGAACCGATAAAAGCGCACCGGTCTCAATCTTTTTCCGGCTCAACAGAGCATTTTAAATTTATCGATACTCTCAATAACAAACCTCCGAGTTTTTCGAAGGTTTGTTATTTTCTCA
>JANXZD010000249.1 GCA_025355705.1 Bacteroidota bacterium
AGCGGTTTTTTACCGAAACCTTTTTCCAATGCCGCAACAGCGGCTTTCACTCCAGCACTGTCAATTGGAGTGATTGCTGCTTCACCTCCATGTAAATTTCGCACTTTAATATCGATGGTCTTCGGAGCATTTTTTTTCAAATGTTTCTCAACCATCTTTGCGATCTTTCCAGATTCTTGATCCGGCACAAGCCTGCATGAAATTTTTGCAAATGCATTTGCAGGAAGAACTGTCTTAGCGCCTTCTCCGGTATATCCGCCCCAAATTCCATTGCACTCTAATGTCGGGCGCGCCCACACTCGTTCGAGCGAAGAGAATCCTTTTTCTCCGTATAATTCTTTTACTCCAAGTTCTTTTGCGTATTTTTTTTCGCTGAACGGAAGTTTTTTAAAAGCATTTCGTTCCGCTTTTGACAGCGGACGAACGGCATCATAAAAACCAGGGATCGTTACTTTACCATTTTTGTCGTGCAATGAAGCGATCAATTCTGTCAATGCTTGAATGGGGTTGTGAACAGAACCGCCAAACGAACCGGAATGAAGGTCACGGTTCGGTCCATTGACTTCAATTTCCAGATATGATAACCCTCGTAATGCATAACATATCGATGGAACACCTTTTGCAAACATTGACGAATCGGAAATAAGCACAAGATCAGCCTTCAATAATTCTTTATGATCCTTAACAAAATTATCGAGGTTTGCACTCCCTACTTCTTCTTCTCCTTCAATTAGCATTTTAATATTTACCGGAAGCGTTCCGTTCTGCTTCATCAATGCTTCAATAGCTTTAAAATGAATGAACACTTGTCCTTTATCATCGGAAGAACCGCGAGCGTAAATATTTTCTCCTCGAATCGTCATTTCAAATGGAGGCGATGTCCAAAGATTCAACGGATCAACAGGTTGAACATCATAATGACCGTAGAAAAGAACCGTCGGTGCACCAGGAGCACCAAGCCACTCACTATACACAACCGGATGGCCGGGGGTCGGCATAATTTTGATATTCTGCATTCCTATCACATTCATATGAGCGGCAATCCACTCTGCGCATTTCTGGATATCGCCATTATGATTTGATTGAGAACTGACACTCGGGATTGCAAGAAAATCTTTAAGTTCTGAGAGGTATCGCTGTTTATTTGATTCAATAAAAGAAAGAACTTTTTCCATGGACAGGATTCCTTAGTAGAAATGAAGCAGTTGAAAACTGGCAAAATATAGCGACCACTTTTTTGAAAAGCAATGGAACAATTTTAATTTAAAAACAAAAAAGCCCGATGCTTTGAACATACGGGCTTCTCTAAATCTACCTAAAAATACCGTTATTTTTGAAACATTTTAGTCCATTCATATTTCTTTCGTTTTTTCCAATCCGCGTTATGATAGAGATAGCTGAAAATAAGCGGAACAACAGTGGTTGCCTCAGCATACACCATTTGTTCCCACGTTGTTTTCACTTTTCCCCATGAACTAGCTTCTTTCAATGTTGAAGAAGAACAAGCTCCATCCCGAACATCGGCAACAGTGATTTGAATTGCATATTCATGCATTGGAACATCAACTCCAAGTACTTCGGCGCAAACAACTGTATCCTGAATGAAATTCTTCGGTACACCACCGCCAATCATAAACAACCCCGATGTTTTTGCCACCATCTTTATCTGCGTAAGTTCATAGAAATCTTTCACCGAATCGATCGTCATATATGGCTTCCCTGCTTTCATACGGTCATGCTGGTGCTTCACCAAACCGAATCCTGCTGATGAATCTGTAAAAGCAGGACAAAAGATCGGCACATTGTTCTCATACGCCAATTGGACAAGGGAATTTTTCTTTTTTGAATTCTTCGTCAACCATTTTCCCATTTCATAAATGAACTCGCGTGACGAATACGGTCTGTTTTCCAAAGAATCAGCAATTATTTTAATTGCACCGTCACATACTTGTAAAGCTTTTTCATCAATGTATGTATCATAGATTCGATCGACATAATTATTGCGAAGCATATTATCATCAATGAACGGTGTGCCTTTGTAGTGCTTAAAACCAAGCGCTTCAAAAAAATCCATATCAACAATGGATGCACCGGTAGCAACAACCATATCGACCATATTATATTTGACCATATCAGAATACACATTCATGCATCCGCCGGCACTTGTACTGCCTGCAAGAACAAGCGCATTCGTGCAGCCTTTATGTTCAATCATTTTCTTAAAGATGTCCGTTGCACGAGCTGTATCACGTGAACTGAACGACATATCTCGCATTGCATCAATGATCGGTGTTGAATTGAACGTTGTTGCATCAACTTGTTTTATTACTTCTTTCAGAAGGTCCTTTTTCTTCATTCTGTTTCTCCTTTTATAGTTATTATGATATTTATTAAAATAAATTTCACTGTGATGAAACAACTTTCAAACCGATGATCGAACCAACCAAGGTTGTGAGAAAAAGAATTCTCCAAAAATCAACCGGTTCTTTGAAAACTAGAATTCCTACAAGTACTGTTCCAATGGCTCCTACTCCGGTCCACACTGCATACGCCGTTCCGATCGGCAATGTTTGTGTTGCTTTGTATAAAAGAACCATAATTTAAAGATACTTCAGACACGGCAGGGGACATAATCTGTGTTCCATTCATAATCGCTTCTTTACCACCTTGTAAAACAAATTTTAACTGTTTAAAATCTACTTTCCCAAGCAATAAACCGATGGGAGGCATTATTATATCGTTTACGAGTGAAGTAACGATTTTTCCGAATGCACCTCCGATAATTACGGCAATCGCTAAGTCAAGCACATTGCCTTTCATTATAAATTCTCTAAATTCTTTTAATAATGACATAATATTGTTTTAGTTATATATAAATATACGTTTTCTGAATTTTATGTTAAATAGTATTTGAAATGATATTTTCGAAGAAGTACCAAATTATTAGTTTTAATCATAAAATACCCGGCACCTTAATATCTGATGAGCGTTTATTAATTTATATAGCAATTTCACATAGAGAGAACAATTTAAGGTCAAAATTAGGCAAACTAAAAAGTCTCCGGAGAGAGGGGGCTTGGGGACTTTTTATTACTCACTTCGACTTTCTAATCTTCATTAACAATTTATATATCTGACTTGAATATTATATCCAAAACAGATATATTTATCTGATTATAAACGTAAAGTATTATTACAATGAAGAGAACAATCATAACAATAGATGAAGCAAAATGCAACGGATGCGAAGAATGTGTTAACGGATGTCACGAAG
>JANXZD010000257.1 GCA_025355705.1 Bacteroidota bacterium
CGTTGGTCTGCAGCATTTTCATAGGCATAACTAAATCCATATTGTCCGCTTGACGATGCCATGTATGTGTAATTCAAAAATCCAGTGATCCACTCACCTCTATTTTTTTGCAGCGTAATTTCAAAACCTCGAATATCGGCATAAGAACTTGGCGTGGATACCGAATAGTTCACTTTTGTATCACGACTGACGAATGTAACAAGTGATGGCTGGTCTGTGATATCTTTATAATATCCTGCAACGCGAATAAGGTATTGTTCAAATAAACTATGCTCATATCCTAATTCGTAGGAAACTGTTTTTGGAAGCGGATTGTTCGGATTTGCGAGACGTGTTACCGATTGATCAAATGTTGAACGACGGATCAAATATAGATTCTCCGGAGTTGGCATCTGACGAAAATGTCCATAATTGAAAAATAGTTTGGAGTATTCGGTAACCGGAAATGCTATCCCAATACGAGGACTAAATGTGATACTCTTTTTTATTTGAACACGAGCAAGGATGGTATCTAAACCAGCTGCAAATTCCGGAGAAAGAGCTTTATCATACGCTGAATATTCATACCAGGTACCGCGAGGATCAGAATAATCCATGCGAACGCCGACATTTGCAATCATCCCTTCGTATTCGATTTTATCTTGTGCATATAACGCGCCACGTATTGGTGTTGTTGACCATTTGGACCAAATCCCGCTCCTTGGCAAATAAGGATCGATCGAAGCATAGTTCACATCGTTTTGGGTATAGGTAAATTCTGCCCCTGCTTTTATTTGATCATATTTATCAATCTGACTATTGAAATCAAAACGCACTGTTGATGCAGCCACCTTGCTGCTGTCACGTGAATTACTGAAACCGATGCTCATTCGCAGACCATTAACACCAGTTGTCGGATTTGCAATATAACCGAATGGTCCTTCATCGGTTTTGTATCCATTGCCAAAATAGTAAACACTGTCAGTATTTCGACTGCGACCCGGATTGGTCTGATATTCCGAAACGACTCTATTGATACTGATCTCATATGATGTTACCGCTGAAAGAATATGAGTAAACTTTGTTCCATAACTGTTTGTGTTTACTTTGCTCGGCGACCAGTATGCATCGGAGTACATTCTTGAATCAGCAAAACTACCGCCACCGGTAATTTCGGTTGCTATTGATCCGGGTGAGGTAAAGAATCCTGGGAGACCTGTTCTGCTGTTTGTTGTGCCGTATTGTTGTCCCTGCAAAGCTTGAAACATGATCTTCATTCCACCGGTGATATCGGCGGTTACTTTTAGTTGTCCGGTATAGTCTCGATAATCATTTGTTGCCAATGGAATCATATACATCGTCCGTGCGCTTCGATACGATGCAAAGAATCGGAGATTTCCAAATTGGTCACCGACCATTGGAATAACCGGTCCGCCAATTCCCATATCAACATCATAATCCGGCTCAGTAATATCTGCTGATTTACGATGTTGGAATAAAAATAGTTGTTGAGCTGCTTGAGGAGTTAAATGTTTTGCAGGATTTGCATCCTTCATTGATTTTTCAGAGATGGAATTCCATCCTTCAAATTCCTGATATTGCTGCTGTGTGAAATAATCCCACGATCCATTTTTTGTTCCAACAAATGCAACTTCTGGATCAAGATAAGGACGTATCCAGTAAGATTTTTTGTCAAATATATTTCCACCAAAATTTTTTGCGGTCGGTGAACTGTATCGACCTTGAATACTAACACTATATTGTTTTGGGCTTCCTTCTTTGGTAATCACGTTTACAATACCTGATCGGATATTGCCGTACTCCGCATTAAATCCGCCTGTTTGAACTTGGATATCTTGAACAGCACTCAAACTAATACCGGTGATTGGAGTATTATTTCGTTCATCCCGCAATGTTAATCCATCTAACATAAATGCAGTCTGGTCCGATGCTCCGCCGCGAATTGTTGTTCCACCCGTTATACCCGCCTGCAAACCGATAACGGCTGTTACCGAAGTGACCGGCAATTTTTG
>JANXZD010000282.1 GCA_025355705.1 Bacteroidota bacterium
CGCGGTTTTCAACCGCCGCATTTACATCGTTAATTATTTTTCATCCGATCCACACAATGACCCAACCAAACCTTAATCCGGAAGAAGTTCTTGAAAGTATCAGCGGCGGATTCTTTGCGCTGGATAAAAATTTTGTCTTCACCTATTTTAATAAGGCAGCAGAAGAAGGTACAGGATATTTCCGCAGTGAGGTATTGGGAAAAAATATCTTTGAAGTTTTTCTCAATTTAGAGAATGATGAACTGGGTGAGAAGTATCGCCGCGCAATGGGAACTCAATCGTTTCAATCTCACGAAAAGCGATATCTTGATGACAGGTACGATCGATGGTTCGATTTCCGTATCTACCCGAATCAAAACGGATTATCAGTCTTTTTACAGGATATCACAGAACAAAAACGTCAGGAACTTCAGAGGAATTTATTGCTGGATGTTTCTCATGCGATCAACACTGCCGGGCAGTTGGAGGATCTGTGCGGAGACATTGTCAGTGCGATCACAAAACATTACGAACTGCCGATCCAAAATGTCCTGCTCTATTTCCATCGTCACCACGATGAACAACTGATCCTGCTTGCTCCCGACATTCCGTTATCTGAAATGCAAAAAAATCTTTATGCACTGTCGATCGCAAACAATTCGAACTTTGCGAGTATCGAAGCATTCACCACCGGGAACAAGATCGTCACAACGGACATCTCACGCAGTGTCTTGTATTCGTTTGCTCCGCAAAAAGTTGTTACATCGAATGTGACTACCTTGGTAACGTTACCGCTGCGTATTGAAAAAGAAAAACTCGGTGTGCTGGAAATTCTGATCAATACATCGCGTGAACTTGTCGATAAAGAAATGTCGTTCTTGTCGCTCTTGACCAGTGAGATCACCCTGGGTATCAGCCGAAGAGGATTGATCGATGAACTTCGAGTGAAGAATATTGATCTTGAGATCCAGCGTTCACAGACGCAGGAAGCTCACGATAAATTGAAGCGTTTTCTTGCATTTTTTAGCCATGAACTTCGTTCACCGCTCAATTCGATTATCGGCTTCTCAAATCTAATTGCGGAAGAAGGTGCTGCTCTTAAACCGGAATTGCTGGCGGAATATAATACCGCCATTAAAATGAGCGGAACGCACCTGCTCCATTTGATCAATGATATTCTCGATCTTTCAAAGATCGAAGCAGGGAAAATGGATCTTCGTTTTGCACCCGTCGGCATCCGAAACTTAGTGGCTGGAATCAAACAGGTTGTGCAACCGCAGGTTGACGAGAAAAAAATAACATTTGAAGTTGTCATGGATGAAGAGCTGGATGATATTATTGCAGACGGTGTTCGCCTGAGACAAATCCTCTTGAATCTTGTTTCCAATGCGATCAAATTCAGCAACTCGGAAGGAAAGGTTATTCTTTCCGCAAAAAGAAAATATCACGAAATTGAATTCTCCGTGCAGGATTTTGGTGTTGGCATCCGAAAAGATGAAGTGCAGAAATTGTTCCAACCATTCCAACAGACCGATCAAGGAGCAAAGAAGATTGAAGGGACGGGACTCGGTCTTGCGATCACAAAAAAATTGACGGAACTTCACGGCGGGTCATTGTATGTTGTCAGCGAATATGGCGAAGGAAGTACATTCATTGCCCGCATTCCAATGATGGTGCAGGTGGAAAATGAACCCGAAAAAGTATTCAAAAAGATTTCTGAAACAACCGACCAATCGCGCCAACGAAGGGTATTGATCGTGGAAGATAAACCGCATGCCCGCACCCTGCTGCATACGTATTTAAGCGAAGCCGGGTATGTGATCGAAATTGCGACAAACGGTGTTGAAGCGTTGGAAAAAGCAAAATTGTGGAAGCCGGATGTCATTACGCTTGACATCCTTCTTCCGGTAAAAGACGGCTGGCAGGTGCTTCGTGAATTAAAAGAACATCCGCTCTGCAGAGAGATACCGGTGATCATCATTTCCATGGTCGATGAACGCAATGTCGGTTTTGGCCTTGGTGCCGTGGAGTATTTTGTAAAACCGGTGCAGAAAGATGATCTGATCGCCGCCGTAAAAAAAGTGGAGGGACAGGGGAGGCAAAATTCAACAACAATTCTTGTGATTGATGACGATCGATCGGTGACCGATCTTGTCCAGATCATTCTTGAAGCTGAGGGCTGCACAGTTTTCAAAGCGCACAATGGAAAAGACGGACTGATCCTTGCGGAAAAAGAAAAACCGGATCTAATAATTTTGGATCTGGTGATGCCGGAAATGTCCGGATTCAATGTTGCATATCAATTGAAACATAGTTCTACAACATTCAATATCCCCGTCATGATCATGACATCGATGGAAATTGATGATGAAACAAAAGAACAGTTGGAAGGCTTTGTCGTTTCCCTGATGAGAAAATCAGGATTTACCAAACGCGATCTGCTAAATGAGATTGCGGCGATCGAAGGGAAGAAGCATTAGTAATGCCGTCAATCGGGAAAATAGAAATTTCCGCAGTAAACTGCGGAAATTTCTATTTTAAACACTTTCTGTTGGCTGATGTTGAAGGTTTGCGAAACGTTTGATCTTTTGTGTTGTAGTCTTGAGAAATTCTTGATCTCGGATAACAAATTTTCGTATCTGTTTATAACTGCTTAATTGTTTGTTTGCTTTTTTGATCTCGTCGGAAATGATCGAATGGATCAGGTCGTTGGTGATCTGTTTGCCGGTCGATTCTGAAAATTCGATTAACGCTTCTGCATCAACAACAATTTGAGCAGCAATGATCTCA
>JANXZD010000317.1 GCA_025355705.1 Bacteroidota bacterium
TGAAAACTGGAAAACCAAGATTGCCTGGCTTAAAATAGAATTTTTCCCAAAAACCCGGTTCAACTTGAGGGATATGATGCTTTCGATATTTTCCAAGAAATGTTCCATCCGCATCGATCACTGCAGCAGTGTTATAATAAACACCAGCCATCTCTTCTTCGTAGATTGGCACAATGATTGCCATTTTATATTTCTTAGCGTACTTCTGCATCAATTTCACAGTCGGTCCATCAGGAATGCGTTCCGTCATCTCATACCATTTTGTTTTTTGTTCAGCGCAGAAATACGGACCGTTGAATACCTCCTGCAAACATAAAATTTGCACTCCCTCCTTTCCCGCTTTCTCAATCATCGGTATATGTTTATCAATCATTGCTTTCTTGATCTTTGGAATTGGCTGGTCATTGGATATTGCGATTGAACATTGGATGAGACCACCTCTGACGATTCGAGACATATCGACTCCTTAACAGTCCGCCAAAAAGACGGCGGATTTTTAATGAATGGTAAATTATTGTTCGTTTGAAATGTAGGCTATGTTAAGAAGTTCCTAGTGGATTGTCAATAGAAGAAGAGGTAAGCACAAAGGCTTTAAAAGCAAAACGCCACTCGTTATGGGAATGGCATTTTGATAAAAAGAGATAAAAAAATTACAATACTAATGATAATGGATTTTCCATAATTCGTTTAAACGATTGCAAGAATTGTGCTCCGATCGCCCCGTCAACCACCCGATGATCGCATGACAATGTCACTTTCATCGTATGTCCAACAACAATTTGCCCATTTTTAACAACCGGTCTCTCGATAATTGAACCGACAGCAAGAATGGCACCTTCGGGAGGATTGATGATCGCAGCAAAGTTTTCAACATCGTACATTCCCAAATTACTGACGGTGAACGTACCGTTTGTGAACTCTTCCGGTTTCAATTTTCCTTCACGGGCGCGTTTTGCAAGATCTTTTGTTTCCGAAGAAATTTCTGTTAATGTTTTTTGATCGGTGTTACGAATTACTGGCGTGATCAATCCTTCATCAACCGAAACAGCAACGCTCACATCAATTCTACCATGTTGAATAATCTTATCTCCCATAAACGAACTGTTAGCTTTCGGATTTTCACGGAGCGCTAATGCAACAGCTTTCATTACGATATCATTGTAACTGATCTTGATTCCCGTAATTTCGTTCAACGAAGCACGGAAATCCATTGCGCGCTTCATATTCATTTCAATCGTCAAATAGAAATGTGGAATAGTTGTTTTGCTTTCCAACAATCTCTTTGCAATAGTCTTTCGCATCATCGAAAGCGGAATTTCTTTTGTCTGCATCGGCGGAAGAACTTTACGCGTCAACGAACTGCCGGTTTTTAATTCAACATCTGCCTTTACGATCCTTCCGAATGGTCCGCTTCCGTTGATTGTCCGGAGATCGATATTTTTTTCCTGTGCAATCTTTTTTGCAAGCGGAGATGCTTTTATCCGTGAATCGTTGTTCACAACCGAGGGTGCACTTTGCACGGGAACCGATGGAACTGCTGGTGGTACCGCAGGACTTGCAACGGCAGAAATAGTTTCTTGTTTCGCAGCGACAGGTGCAGGCGCAGCATCTGCAAGCAGTGAAGTAATATCTTCTCCTGCTTTTCCAATAATGACTAACGGAGCACCGACTTTAACACCTTCACCCTCTTTTGCAAACAGTTTTAAGATCACGCCGGAATCATATGCTTCCTGTTCCATATCCGCTTTATCGGATTGGATATCAGCAAGGATATCTCCTTGCTTAATGGATTCGCCCTCTTTTTTGCGCCATTTTAGAATGACACCTTCGTCCATCGTATCACTCAGTTTCGGCATTAACATTTTTGTTGCCATAATTTTCCTTTTAATTCTGTAAGTCGAAGCGACGCTTCGACCTACAATTATTAACGATATAAAACTTTCTTCACTGCAGCAATAACTTTTTCCGAATTCGGTAATGCTTCATGTTCCAAGTTTTCAGCATACGGCATTGGGATATCAGCGCTGTTAATTTTTTCTACCGGTGCATCAAGATAGTCGAATGCAATTGTATGAATGCGATGCGCAATTTCTGTCCCAACGCTTGCAAATGGCCAGGAATCTTCAATGATTACGCAACGGTTTGTTTTCTTTACTGATTCAATAATCAGTGCTTCATCTAACGGACGGAGCGTGCGTGGATCAAGAACTTCAGCGTTGATCCCTTCTTTCTGCAATTCTTCAGCTGCTTTTAATGCAACCGCAACCATCTTCGTCCAAGCAATGATCGTGACATCAGATCCTTCACGTTTGATATCTCCCTTTCCGATCGGTATAAGATATTCTCCTTCAGGAACTTCACCTTTTTGTCCGTACATCATTTCACTTTCCATGAAGATCACTGGATTATCATCACGAATTGCTGCTTTCAACATTCCTTTTGCATCGTACGGAGTTGATGGTGTCATCACAATCAATCCGGGAACATGAGCCATCATTGATTCAAGTGCTTGTGAATGCTGAGCGCCAAGCATATGAGCTGGACCGTTAGGGCCACGAAAAACAATGGGAACTTTGAACTGACCGGCAGACATATAACTTGCTTTTGCTGCGTGATTGATAATCTGATCGAATGCAAGGATCGCAAAATTCCATGTCATCATTTCAACGATAGGACGTACTCCAATACCTGTCATCGCGGCGCCAATTCCAATTCCAGCAAATCCTGCTTCCGTAATAGGAGTATCGATCACGCGTTTATCTCCATATTTTTTCCAGAGACCTTGAGTTACTTTATATGCACCATTGTATTGAGCAACTTCTTCTCCCATGATAAACACACCGGAGTCGCGTTCCATTTCTTCATCGATTGCCTGGTTGATTGCTTCACGAATTTGTAAAACTGCCATTGTCGTATTTTCCTTTATTCAATTTTTAGAGATGGGATCCACTGCAAAGTGGACTTCATCAGATTATGCATAAACGTTATCATAGAGAACATCAATCGAAGGCTGGGGACTTGCATCCGCAAATTCAACAGCTTCTTGAACTTCTGCTTTGATCTCTTCTTCCAATTTTTCGATTGCTGATTCAGAAAGAATATTCCATTGCTTCAAGTCGCTTCCGAATGTTTCAATCGGGTCTCTTTTTTTATATTCGTCAATTTCATCTTTGGTTCGATATTGACCCGGATCAGACATTGAATGACCGCGGAACCGATACGTTCTCGCTTCAAGAAATGTCGGCAATGATTCTTTCCGAGCACGTTCAATAGCAACAGACATTTCACGGTACATTTCAATCACATCCATTCCATTTACAGCTCCGCGAGCCATTTCATAACCTGCCGCTTTTTCAAACAAATGTTCACCAGCCATTGCACGCGAGATTGCTGTTCCCATTCCATAGCCATTGTTCTCGCAAATAAAGATGATAGGAAGTTTCCATAACATTGCCATATTCAATATTTCATGAAACACACCCTGATTGGTCGACGCTTCACCCATAAAACAGATTGTAACAGAATCACGTCCTTGGTATTTTGTTGCAAATGCCGATCCGGCCGCTAGCGGAGGATGCCCTCCAACAATTCCCCATCCACCCATGAATCCTTTTGACAGATCATAGAAATGCATGGAACCGCCTATTCCTTTTGAAACGCCGGTCACTTTGCCAAACAACTCTGCCATACATCCCTTCGAACTCATTCCACGTGCAATCGCCTGTCCGTGGTCGCGATATGCAGTATAGATGAAGTCGTCTTCGCGAAGAGGCGCAATTGCTCCGACACCAGTCGCTTCCTGACCGATATACAGATGGCAGAATCCTCCGATCTTTCCTTTTCCATATTCCTGCGCGGCTCGTTCCTCGAATCTTCGGATAAGAAGCATGTCTCGATAGATCTTGATCAGTTTTTCATTGGAAAGTTTTAAGTCTGCCCAGGGTGCTTGAATATTTTTCTTTTTTTCTTCTTTCATTGTTTTGTTTTTTCCATTAGTGCATAAATAAATATTTAAATTTGATCAGCAGCATGATACGAACTTCTAACAAGTGGACCGGATTCAACATGTTTGAACCCTATTTCCATTCCTTTTTCTTTCAACATTTTAAATTCATCCGGATGAGCATATCGTTCAACCGGTAAATGAGTTTTTGTCGGCTGCAAATATTGACCGATGGTGAATATATCACAATCGACAGCACGCAGATCGGCCATTACTTCAATCACTTCTTCTGCAGTTTCTCCGAGTCCAAGCATGATCCCGGTCTTTGTATTGAATCCGCGGCTCTTTGCTCGTTCAAGAACTTCAAGCGAACGATGATAATGTGCCTGCGGACGAACCGTTCGATACAATCGCGGAACAGTTTCAATATTATGATTAAGAATATCTGGCTGCGCATTCAAAACAATATTCAACGCTTCTTCACTTCCCATAAAATCAGGGATCAAAACTTCAACTTTGCACAATGGAAGTTTGCTTCGAATTTCTGTCAGCGTATTTGCAAAAACGTGCGCACCACCATCAAACAACTCATCACGATTAACGGATGTTATCACCGCATGGCGAAGACTCATCAATGCAACCGCTTCTGCAACTCTTCTCGGTTCGTCTTCGTCAACAATATGCATCTTTCCTGTTTTTACGTTACAGAATCCACAACTACGGGTGCATGTATCTCCAAGAATCATGAATGTCGCCGTTCCTGAATTCCAGCATTCACCCATGTTCGGACAGCGGGCTTCTTCACATACTGTATGAAGTTTACGTTCGTCGATCAAATTACGAAGACGGGAATAACTTTCACCGCCGGGAACACGCGCTTTCAACCATTCCGGTTTGCGAATAACCGCTGGTTTTGTTTCGACTACTGCCGGTATTTCTTGAATTACAATTTCCATTATATCGCCTGATTCACATCAAAATTTTCTAAATACGAAACTACTTTCTGCATGAACATTCCGCCAAGTGCCCCGTCAATGATCCGATGATCGTATGACATAGAAATATACACCATCGAACGAATTGCAATCGCATCATCGATCACCACCGGACGCTTTTTGATTGCTCCAACACCAAGGATTGCAACCTGCGGCTGATTGATGATCGGGAATCCGTACAGATTCCCAAAACCACCGGGATTTGTTACTGTGAATGTTCCTCCGGTTACTTCATCCGGAACTAATTTTTTATTGCGAGCTCGAGTAGCCAAATCATTTAATGACCGGGCGATACCAGCAAGATTTTTTTGTTCTGCATTTTTAATGACCGGTACTATCAATCCATTTTCTAATGCAACTGCAATTCCAAGATTGATATCCTTTCGAATGATTATCGTATCGCCGTCCACTGACGCATTCATCAATGGAAAATCTTTTATCGCTTTTACAACGGCTTCAAGAAAAAATGGTGTGAACGTTAAATTGAATCCTTCTCGTTTTTCAAAGGACGATTTATTCTTTTCACGAAATTTTACGATACTTGTCAGATCAGCTTCAGAAACAGAACCAACGTGAGCCGAAGTATGCTTACTCCGCACCATGTGCTCCGAAATTGCTTTGCGCATCGTATCCATCTTGATGATCTCAACACGTCCCGCAGAATATGTGATTGGTGCAGCTGGTTTCGGTGACGAATATGCTGGAACAGGTACCGGAACCTTAAATTGCGGGACAGCAGCAGGTTTTCCTGATTTCTTTCCTTCAACATATGCCAAAATATCATTTTTGCTTACACGATTATTTGCGCCGGTTCCAGGAATTGTTCCGAGCTCAGACATTGTAACATCTTCTGTTCTCGCAATGTTCAATACTAATGGGGAATAAAACCTGTCTGAAGTCTGCGTTTGTGAAGCAACTGCTTGTTGAACCGGAGCGGATGTAACAACACGCTGAGCTACTGTTGCAGCAACAGGTTGAACAGGTGCCGGTGATGATAAAATAATTTTTGCGTTTACATCAGTTGTCAAACGAGCAATAACAGTATTTACTCCAACGGTTGTTTGTTCTGGAAATAAAATTTCAGCAAGAATTCCAGCCGCCGGAGAAGGAATTTCTGAATCAACTTTGTCCGTGCTAATTTCTAAAAGTGTTTCATCTTTCCCAACTTTGTCGCCAATTTTTTTGTGCCATTTAGCGATCGTTCCTTCTGCAATGCTCTCTCCCATTTGCGGCATTATCACATCAACCAAGTTCCCAGAATATGCAATAGTTGTAGGTACACTTGCACTTGATGGCGCAACAACAGGAATTGGTTTTGATTCAACTTTCGGTGTAGATGGAATTGGAACGGGAGTCGGACTTACTGTTGCGTTGGCATCCGTATTGATCCGCGCAATAATCGTATGAACACCAACCGTTGTCGTTTCCTGAAATAATAACTCAGCAACAATTCCCGCAGCGGGTGAAGGAATTTCCGAGTCAACTTTATCAGTGCTAATTTCGAGAAGCGTTTCATCTTTGGCAATTTTGTCGCCAACTTTTTTATGCCATTTGGAGATCGTTCCTTCGGCAATACTTTCACCCATTTGGGGCATTACAACATCAACTAAAGACATAGTTTCCTACTTTTTTTAATTCTTAAAATTAAAATGCTGCTAATTCTTTTAATGCTACAACAACTTTTTTAGTATTGGGCAAGAAAAATTCCTCCAACGGAGGACTATACGGCGTTGGTGTATCGATTGCACCAATTCTTTTAATTGGTGCATCCAGATATTGGAAACAATTTTCATTGATCAATGCAGAAATTTCTCCACCGATCCCGCCGGTGATATTATCTTCATGTGCGATCAAAACCTTACCGGTTTTGCGAACGGATGAATAGATCAATTCAGTATCGAGAGGCATCAAACTTCGCAGATCAAGTACTTCAATACTCAAACCAATTTCATTTTGCAAAATTTCCGCAGCTTCCAATGCCATATGAACCATTGAACCGTACGTGATAACGGAAATATCTCTTCCTTCTCGTTTCACATCACCCTTACCAATCTCAACAATATAATCCGTCTCCGGAACTTCACCTTTAATGTGTCGATATAATCGTTTGTGTTCAAGATATAAGACAGGATTATTGTCACGAATTGCCGCCTTGATCAAGCCTTTTGCATCATACGGAGTTGATGGTGCTACGATCTTTAATCCAGGTTGGTGAAAAAACCATGCTTCAGGATTTCGAGAATGGAATGGTCCGCCATGAATTCCAGCTCCGCTTGGTAAACGAACGACCATCGGACACGGAACATGCCATCGATAATGAATCGACGCAGTATTATTCACTAACTGACTGAATCCGGTTGTAACAAAATCAGCAAACTGAATTTCTGCTACTGGTCGCATTCCAACAACCGCAGCACCTGTTGCCGCACCAAGAATTGCCGTTTCTGCAAGAACCGTATCAACCACTCGATCCTCACCAAAATGTTGGATAAATCCTTTCGTAACTTTAAATGCCCCGCCGAATGGTCCGATATCTTCTCCGATAAGGAAAACAGATTTATCCCGTTCCATTTCCTCCCAGAGACCTTTGGAGATTGCTTCAATATATGTTATGTTTGCCACAATATTTTTTTGCTCTCAATGTTTAGAAAATTTTTTTACTAATCAGCGTACACACCAATTGCCGCTTCTTCACCTGGTGGGAATGGGGAGCCTACGGCAAATTGTGTTGCATCTTCTAATTCAGCAAATAATTTCTTTTCGTATTCTTCTTTAATCGTTGGGGTCAATATTTTCTTTTCGATCAAAAGTTTTTCAATCCGGTGAACAGGGTCTTTTTTCTTCCATTCAGCAAGTAATGTTTTCGGCACATATTCTGCCCCGTCATGTGCAGAATGTCCATGCATTCTCATCGTCACAGATTCGATCAACGTCGGACCTTCACCTCGGCGTGCACGTTCTACGGCTTGTTTGCAGGTGGAATATACTTGGTCAATATCAGTCCCATCAATTGTGAATCCAGGAATTCCATATCCCATCGCACGGTCGGAATATTTTTCCATCGCTTTTTGTTTCGCAACCGGTGTTGAATATGCAAACTGATTATTCTCAATAATCAAGATTAACGGCAATTTCATTACCGATGCCATTGCAAGAGACTCATGAACATCGCCAACATTACTGCCACCGTCGCCAATGTAAGTCAATGCAACAACTTTTTCTTTCCGTAGTTTACTTGCAAGAGCTACACCCGCTGCCATCGGAATCATCGCTGCAAGGTGACTGATGTTACCATATATTCTCAATCTAGGATCTGCATAATGTCCAGTACCATCTCGTCCTTTAGATAAGGAATTACCGCGTGCCAAATGTTGAAGCATTAAATGTCGAAGCGATTGCCCTTTCACCAAATGTGCACCCATATCTCTGTGCATCGGAAAGAGATAATCCTGTTTCTCTAAAGCAAACGCACTACCAACGGCCGTCGCTTCATTACCGTTTCCGGTATATGCACCGCCGACAATTTTCCCCTGACGATAGAGTTTTAGAATTGATTCTTCAAACTCTCGCGTCAAGCGCATGAAGTAATAGAGTTTTAGATATTCTTGGCTTGAAAGAGAGTATTGTTCTTTCTTTACAGAATTTTTTGACAATGATTTTACTGTTTCAACTTTTCCCATAAATCCCAGAATTAAAATGCAGCTAATTTTTCTAATGCACTTGTAATGTGATGCTCTTGCGGTAAAATTGATGATTCAAGTGCAGGCGCAAATGCAATTGGAGCATCAAGTGCTGCTACACGTGCAAGCGGTGCATCAAGATATTGAAAACATTCTTCCGCAATCTGCATTCCAATCTCTGCACCGAATCCACCAGTCTTGGTATCTTCGTGAACAACTAAAACTTTTCCTGTTTTGCGAACTGAATTGAATACAGTTTCTTTATCCCACGGACATAATGTCCTTAAATCGATGATTTCGCAACTCACTCCTTTTCCTTCCATCTTGCGTGCTGCTTCAATCGATCGTTGCACCATAAATCCCCAGGTAACAATCGTTATGTCGTTTCCTTCTTTTTTAACTTTTGCCACACCAAACGGAAGGCAATAGTTGTCATCAGGTTCAAGAGTTGATGCAAATTGCTGGCGATATAAACCTTTGTGCTCACAAAAC
>JANXZD010000350.1 GCA_025355705.1 Bacteroidota bacterium
GAGCACTTTGTCAATAAGACCGTATTCACGTGCCTGTTCTGCAGACATATAATTATCGCGGTCGGTATCTTTTTCAACTTCTTCAACAAATTTTCCGGTATGCTGAGCAATGATCTCGTTGAGACGTTTTTTTGTCTTCAAAATTTCTACTGCTTGAATGCTGATATCGGATGCTGTACCCTGAACTCCACCCCACGGTTGATGAATCATAATGCGTGAGTTTGGAAGTGCTTGGCGTTTCCCTTTTTCTCCTGCGAGCAAAAGAATTGCTCCCATACTTGCTGCCATTCCAACGCAAATCGTTCCTACCTGAGGACGAATTAATTGCATTGTATCGTAAATAGCAAGTCCTGCAGTGACTGAACCGCCGGGTGAATTGATATAGACAGAAATATCTTTTTCAGGATCCTCAGCTTCAAGATGAAGCATTTGAGCGATAGCAAGTGAAGCAATATAATCATCGATTGCAGTGCCGATGAAAACGATGCGCTCCTTTAATAATCGGGAAAAAATATCATACGCGCGTTCGCCACGACTCGTTTGCTCAACAACCATTGGAACGAGCTGATTGTATAATTCGTACGGTTTTGTTTGAATTGATTTTTCGATAATCATAGTACTCCTTAAATGTTGTAAATATGCTGTCATACAATTAGACGTATCAACCGTCAAAAAATTGCTATTTTTTATTGCTGGACAGCAAATTTACTGTAATCGTCAGTAACGACTTCCGTAATCTTAACATTTTGTTTCAAAATGTCAATCAGTCGGGTATATTTTAAGCGTTCCAACGCATTATCTGAACTTTTATAGAAATTTACCAAACGTTCTTTATCAATATTAAGCTTCGCTGATTCTTCTTCAGCAATTTTTTCAATTTCAGCATCAGCGATCTCGATCTTTTCTTTTGTAATGAACTTTTCTTTGATCAAAAGCCATTTGGATTGCCAGATAGCTGTTTCTCGTGATTGTTCGCGATATTGTTTTTTGTTGAAGTTCTTCGGCAGTTGTTTGTTCGGCTGCTGATTCTTTGCATCTTCAATGAATGTATCGGTTACATTCTGTATCAGCGATTCAGGAATGGTGAAATCATACTGCTTCACAATTTCAGAAAGGAGATCGTTTTCAAATCGTCTATCACTGCGTTCTTTCCAGAAATCTTCCAGGTCTTTTTTGATATTCTGTTTTAATTCCTCTATCGTTTGAAATTTTCCGTTGCTTATTTTTTGCGCAAGTGTGTCATCAGCTGTTGGGAGAATAACTTTTTCGATTTTCTTCACTGTTAATTGAAGATGAACATCGTGAGAATGATCGCCATGCTGATGTGTGAATTTTACATCTTTTACTTCACCAACCGATATTCCCTGTAATGCTTCTTTGATCTCTTTCTCAGTCGATTTTTCTTTTAGATAGATCCGCATTCCTTCGCGTTTGGAAGTTGATAGAATTGTACCCTTCTCATCAAAATCCACCATATCCACGGTCGCAACATAATTCTCATCGTCGATCTTTTGTGCTTCTTCCAGTGTGGAATTTGTTTGTTGCAATCGTTCGATCTCGTTATTGAGTTCGGTGTCGTTCGAGTTGTGAATATATTTTTCGATTGTCAAGCCCGAATAATCTTTCAGTTCAAACTGAGGACGCACTTCATATTTGATGGCATAGGTCAATGGTGTGCCCGGTTTGAAATCCAATTTTACGATGGTCGGTGTTCCTATTGGGTTGATATCACGAGTTTCAATTTCTTTTCGAAACATATCGTTGGAAATATCTTCTACAGCCTGATATTCTATGCTGGCTCCAAACATTTTCTTAATCATATGCATCGGCACTTTCCCTTTACGGAAACCTTTGATCTCTAACGCCGGTGCTGCTTCACGATATGCTTTTTCGAAATGAGGGGCTAATTCTTCTTGCGACATTGTAATTTGCATCTCTTGTTCGCAATCCGTGTTGCTTTTTATCGTTACTTCCACTGCAAAAACTCCTTACCTGTTCAAAGAATGAAAAAAATCCCGACAAAAT
>JANXZD010000203.1 GCA_025355705.1 Bacteroidota bacterium
TGTTTTAATCTGTAAGTAACTTTTCCGTTTGCCGTATTATCGGTATATGAATATGATTTAGGTGCGTTGGTGGTGCCGTTACCTGCGATGAAGCCCAACTTTGTCCAACCACCCCTATCATCCCCTCCTTGCAAAGGAGGGGATATACTTGCAGTCCTGCGTTCGATTTCAAAGCCGTAATTATTGACTTCGGTTGCAGTCTTCCAAAGAAGTTCGATTGATGTTCCTTTTGTTTTTACTGAAAAAGAGGTTAGCTCAACGGGGAGAGGATCGGTCCCACCATCAACTGCTGCAATAAAACTCCGCGACGTTCCGAGTATCGATGTCGTAAAATCCGCAATGTAGATCTTATGATTGACGGTAGAAATATGCATCCGCATATCCAGCGCCCCTTGAATTACTGCAGTAGGATCCCAGTTTTGCACCGTCGCGTCGGACAATTTGATAGCCGCAAGTTTTTCCCTGGCCGTTATTCCAATCGTATGAAATCCACCGCCGAGATATAACAGTGGCGTTGATCCGTTGGTAGAATATACGATCGCTCGGATATCTCCATCCGGTGTTGTTGCTGAAGTATTATTCCATGTTGTGACCAGTGATGGATTCGACCATCCGCCGCTCGCAACATATTTTGCTATTTTTTGTATATCAAAATTCCCGTTGATAGAGGTGAATTGTCCTCCAAAATATATCGTATCACCTACAATCGCAGAGCAGAATACACCCTGATTGAACCCCGGGCTCATATCGGTGGCGGAGCCATCGGACGTGTTTAATGCTACAAAATAATTTCGAGCTAAACTACTCCACGTTACTCCTTGACTGTTATATCCTAAATACAACGTGCTTCCATCCGGGGACACTTGAATATATCGAGTTGTGATCGGAACAAACCCATCCGGATTGAATGCTGTTGCTACGCCTGTTCCAGTTCCCTTCACTGCAGCTATTGATCCCGGCCTGCTAACACTACCATTGATTTGCGTAAAATCTTTACCATAAAAGAATACCGTATCTCCGGCAGAAACGGACATTTTTTCTACTCCTTCTATACCATTAACATTGGGGTCCCACGTTGCGTCTGCATTTCCGGTCGCAATATCTAACTTTGCAAGGTAATTCCTCGCCTGACCACCAATTGAAGTGAATAGTCCGCCGACATAAAGGTTTAATCCATTGGATGAGATCACCAGCGATCTCACAGTCGCACCTCCTGAGCGTGTTGGATTCGGATTCCAACTTAAGATTGCACCGGTCGTTCCATTGACCGCCGCAAGACCATTACGAGCAATCCCTCCGATCGTAGTAAAATTTCCACCGACAAAGACCGTTGTACCAGAACTTACGATGGCATAGACAGATCCATTTGCATCCGGAAAAGCAGATTGCAATGTTTGCGATTGAGTTACGGTAATTACACTTGTGCACATTAGTGTCATAATTAAAAATAATATAGATTGACCGTTGCATATTTTTTTCATACTGACTCCTTTAATTAATTGTGTGAAAGTTTGTTTTGTTATTTTAATATAAGATCCGGAATTTGAAACAGAGATTCTTTCCTTACGAATGCCATTGCTCCCGCTTTGAACGATGCATCACAGACCTCTTCTTCAACAGAATTTGTCACCATAATTATTTTTGCTTCCGGGTGATTCTTTTTTATTTCAGAAAGAGCTGTAATCCCGCTCATCGGTTTCATCATCACATCCATCAGCACCCAATCCGGCAATGCACGATCGTAACCATCAATTGCATCTTGACCGGTCGAACATTCGATAATGAAACACGGAACTGCAGAGAGGGAATCTTTGATAACCTCGCGCATACACTTGTTGTCATCAACGACCATAATTTTAATGACATTGTCTTTTTTCATAGTATGAAATTGGACAAATTGGTCTTGATTAGGAATAGCGAGGAATACTCAATTCATATGAGTAGGAGTACCTAGGAGATAGATTGACCTTTTATTATCATAAGGATAGCCACGCTTCAAGCAGATCGCCACATCCAGCTTTCGCTGAACTCGCGATGACATTATAATCGGTCGGAATAAGAAAAAGGTATAATTACATCCCCCTGGCCCCCCTTCCCCTACACACCAACTACACACAAGGGGCAGTAGATGTTTCTAAACGAGGAGATGCTTGTTTTCGAGGGCGTATGGAAGAAGTGTGTTTGCCCCGTGGAGATCAAGTTTTGTGCAGATATTGTTTCGATGATTTTCCACTGTCCGAACGCTGACAAAGAGCAATTCGGCTATTTCCTTGCTAGATTTCTTTTCGGCGATCAATTTCAGGACCTTTATTTCAGCAGAAGTGAGTTTTTGAAGTCCCTGTTTCTCATTTCCCACTTTTAATTTGCTGTTCAATCTGTACAAATAGTCAGTGATGGACCCTGAAACGTAAAATTTCCCCAGCAGTACTGAGTGGATGCACTGTATGATATCGTCTGTGACGGATTCTTTCAGGAGATATGCTTTTGCTCCGAGCTCCATCGCTTTTTCAAAGACATCCTCTTCACTATGCATCGTCAAAAATACGACTTTGGTCGGAAGTGCAAATTCGCTGATCTTTTTCAAGACTTCAAATCCGTTCATCTTTGGCATCTGAATATCGAGCAATGCAATATTAGGTCTCAGTTCTGTGATGAATTTCAATGCAGCAATGCCATCGCCGCTCTCTCCGATCACTTCCAAGTCAGCTTCAGATGAAATAATTTCAATAAGTCCTTTACGAAAGATCGGATGATCGTCTGCAATGAATATTGTTTTCATAGAAATGGTGTCTCTGTTTACACTATTGGAATATTAATTTTAATGACAGTTCCTTTTCCCGCTGACGATTCGATCGCGTATTGACCATTAAGGATCTTTACCCGTTCATTCAAACTGCGCATTCCATATCCTTCTTTTTTAATCTTTGGATCAAATCCTTTGCCATCATCTTTGATGATCGTCCTGATCGATTGCCCGTCTTTGACAACAATGACCTCAATATTCTGTGCTCCGGAATGTTTTATTGAATTGTTCAGTGTTTCCTGAATGACCCTGTAGAGATGAATTTGTTTTTCTTTGGGGAGAAGATCATCGATCTGTTCGATGGTATAGGACAATGTGTTGTCGATAAGCGTTGCCACGCGTTTCAGCATCGATTCGACCGCTGTAGTAATTCCGATCTCATCAATCTGCAGCGGATGAAGATTGTAGGTAATCTTCCGGACGTCGTTGATCGATTCCAATGCGCTTTCGGAAATGATCTCAAATTCCTTTTGCATCAACGATCGTTCTTCTTTCTTCAACCCCATCTTCGCCCGATTTGCGATGATCAACAGATTCTGCCCGAGTCCGTCATGTAATTCGGAAGCGATCCTTTTTCGTTCCGTTTCATATACTTCCATCAATTGCTTAGAAAATAATTCCTGGGATTGCGCCTCTTTCCTCAGACGGTTGATCCGCTGCTTTATTGCTCCATAACTGCTTCCTGAAAAAATAATCGTCATTATGGCTATGAACCACCATGTTTTCCAAAATGGAGGAGAGATAATGACGGTGATCGCCGCGCCGGACTCATTCCATACGCCATCGTTGTTCGATGCCTTAGCGCGGAAGATATATCTTCCCGGCTCCAAATGAGTATAACCAACATATCGACGATTCCCGGAATATATCCAATCGCGGTCAAGCCCTTCCAGCATATACGCATATTGATTCTTTGATGGCTCGGTGAACCCCAGTCCTGCAAATTCAAAAGAGAAATAATTGTCCGCGTACGACAGATGGAGTTCTTCGCCACCAAAATATGTTTTATCCTTTCGGTACTCTTTGTCGAACACTTTGAATTGCGACACAACAACGGAAGGAACGAATTTGTTCTCTTCGATCTTTTCAGGATCAAAATGGACAAGCCCCTCTATTCCGCCGAAATATAATTCATTGTTGCGTGCTCTCAATCTCGCGCCGGAATTGAATTCATTGCTTGGCAATCCGTCGGTCACATTATAATTTTTGAATTTTTCAGTTGTTTTATCAAATCGCGATAAGCCTTTATTTGTGGAGAGCCAGAGATTATTCTTTGCATCCGCAACAATAGCATACACAACATTGTTTGAAAGTCCGTCCCGTTCGGTAAAATTCTTCACCTGTTGATGCTCAACGTCAAATCGTATCAGACCGTCCCCCAAACTTCCGATCCAGAGGATTCCTTGTTCGTCTTCATAGATCGAAAAGATCGTCTTCGATTCTTGAGCTCTAATGGAAAATTTTAACTGGGTATACCGGGTGAATATACCGGTCGATGGATCGAATGAATTCAATCCTGTCGGCGTGCAAAGCCATAACAACCGCGATCGCCCTTTGTACACTTCGAACACAATATTGTCGTTGATACTATTAGGGTCATCATCGCGATGAAGATATTGCTTGAAGAGATTATTGTGCGGATCAAATCGTATCAATCCGCCGCCGGAAGCGCCAAGCCAGATGATATTTGCACTATCAATATAGATGCTGACGATAAGATTGTACGGAATGCTGTTGGGATTCTTCGGATCATAGAGGTATCGCGTAACGATATTCTTTTTCCGGTCGAACTTATTCAATCCGGATTGCGTACCGATCCAGAGATTATTCTCCCTGTCTTCCGCAATCGTTCCGACTCTGTTATCGCTCAGCGTGAAAGCATTTGCAGGCTCAGAGACATATCGTCGGATATTCTTCGTCCGTTGTTCAATGTTGTTGAGCCCGTCATTTGTCCCAACCCAGATATTCCCTTCACCATCTTCGAAGATCGATCGTATCATATTTCCGCTGATGGAATTGATATTTCCCCGTTCATTCTTCACAACAGAGAATAGCTTCGGATCCAAATTACATTTATTCAAACCGTTCGTTCCTGATCCAACCCAAAGAATATTGTTTCTATCCACCAATATTGCCGGAATACTATTTGCGCTGAGACTGTGAAGATCGTTCTCGTTGTTCCGATAATGGAGAAATGTTCCGCTATTCTTATTGAAACGCTCCAAGCCGGTTCCATACGTCCCAATCCAGATCCCTCCTGCGTTATCCTTATATATTTTTTGGATAGGGTTACTACTTATGCTCCGCTCATTCTTCGGATCATTGGTATAGAGAACAGAGGTGTTGGTTCTTGGATTGAAGACATTGAAGCCATTATGCGTACCGATCAGCACAGTATCTTGTGAATACCAGACAAGCGACATAATGACATTGGAACTGAGAGAATTCTTCCGTGAAGGATCGGCATAATAATGTTCAAAAACGCCGGTTCGGGGATTGAGCATATTCAATCCGCCGTTGAATGTACCGATCCACAGATTCCCTTCTTGGTCTTTGGAAATATCGGTCACAAAATTATTGCTGATGCTTTTGGGGTCATTTGAATCATTCAGGAATGTTTTGAATGAATTCGATCTCTTATCAAACTTGCTGATCCCGCCAAGATAGGTAGCCGCCCAAATATTTCCATCGTTGTCTTCACACAATGCAAGCACCGATTCTCCCTGCAATGCCGAGCTATTCTTTTTGTCGGTAAAATATCGGGTGAATGTATTGTTGAGAGGATCGAACTGCGTCAGTCCGCCGATTGTTCCGATCCAGATCAGTCCATCACGATCTTCCAGAAGACAGGAAACAAAATTACCGGTCAGCGAATTGGAATCCAACACATCATATTTAAAGACTTTGAACTCATATCCATCATATCGATTCAATCCATCCTGCGTTCCGATCCATAAGAATCCATGCCGATCCTGCAGCAGACAGCGGGCACTGGATTGTGAAAGACCGGATTCTATCGAAATGTGTTTAAATTGCAACAAAGAAGTTTGTGCGTACGCAGACTGTTCGTTCAGCAAAAAAGAACATAGTGCGCTAAACAAAAAAATGGATCTCATTATCGAGAGGTCCTCAAGAAACAAATGGTACCACTTTACTTTGATTATCGACAATGTTCTCATAAGCTTTTTCGATTGAATGAAACATTGCTTTATTCATGACTGCGTTGTAACGTAAGCATTTATACTTAAAAAATAAAATATCATAAAAAAAGGGGTGGTTATGAGACCATCCCTTTTTATTCTTTGAATCTCCGTTTTGCCGTAGTTACTTCGCGTGCATTCCCCTGAATAGCGGTGGAATCTATGCGTTCCTACTTCATCAGCAGTAGTTTTTTTGTCTCACTAAAATTTTGTGTCTGGAGTCGATAAAAATACACTCCACTCGCAACATGCTCCCCCATATTATTTGTTCCATTCCATGTTACCTCATACGTTCCCGAGTTTTGGAAATTATCAACAAGATCGGCAATCTTTTTTCCGTTCAGGTCATAGACGGCCAATAAAAGGTTTTGAGACATTGGAAGCGAATAGTGTATCGCGGTAGATGGATTAAAAGGGTTTGGAAAATTTTGAGTAAGCTCAAACTTCGTTGGGACTTTTGTATCAATTTCCGTTACCGATGTTGTGCTCGTTACCGTGGCCCGCATAAAAAGCGTGTAATCATTCGGTGAAGATAATTTTGCCCATGTTGCACCATTAAATTCGTACGCCTTTTGGTTCCCCGGAGGGGCATCGGCACCTATCCACGGTTTATTTATACCATCATATCTTGCACTTACGTAAAAATCTCCCGGAGCGTTAACACCAGTTAGATCGAACGAATGCCACCCTGCCACAGACGGTGTGTATGGAGATGGAGTAAGGATCTGTGTTCCCGGTAAATTATTAACACCATTGGCCTGATACATCTTTAAGGTAAATGCACCGGTACCAGTGTTGGACCAATCGCTGATGTAGATTTTGATATTTGCTACTTTTACATTCGCGATAGGCGGTGTGAATCGCAAAGCCAATTCCCAATTTGCTAAATCTTCATACACACTGGTCGAAGGAGAATTATCATCATACGTCAAATTATATGTCGATATTGAATTAGGTCCAATGCCAACTGCTGTGAAGCCATCCGCGACTGCATTATATTCTGCGGAACCGTTGCCAAATAGATCTTTTGCCGCACTCAAACATGAATTCCGTGCGTCAATAAATTGCGCATTTTTGGTCAGATATACTGTCAGAGCTCTATACCAAATTAGTCCACCCTTTGTGCGGCCAATAACGGAAGCAAGATTGTAAAAAGATTTATTGATAATACCAGAGTTAATATGAACTCCGCCATTGTCATGAGCATCATCATTAGCAAGAACAACGAATTCGTTCATATGTGCTGGCTGCCAATCGTTGTCACCCTGCACATGTCCGTTATGTGGATCTTGTATATTTCGAAGAGCATCGCCTGCAATTGCAGGGGTGAAAACGTCCTCGCCGAGTAGCCAATTTGTACTGTCTGCTATTACTCCAAAAATATCAGAGACAGCTTCGTTGAGAGCACCGGATTGAAGTTCGTAGACAAGATTTGCCGTTCTCTCAGTTACTCCGTGAGTTATTTCGTGAGCGATAACATCAAAACCACCTGCTAAATTTGAAAACCTGACACCATCACCATCACCATACGTCATGAATGACCCGTTCCAATAAGCATTATTGTAATTCTGTTTATAATGAACAACGTTAGTAATCGTACCACCCGTATTATCGAAACTACTTCTGCCAAAACGAGCTTTGTATATCGAATAAACTTCCCGGCTGTACACATGGGCATCAACCGCAGCTTTAAGTCGCTCATTGTCATTAAAATTGTTATCATTGTTTGGATCGACCACTCTGCCGGCACTCAAATAACCGTTCCCTGCTGTATCATTCAGCGCATCATACGAATCAACAACTCCCTTAAAGCTATCAATTGGTGCAACGAACATGGGCAAACTTGCATCGATCAAATAATATTTCCCCGCAGATAGATATGTATGGATAGATTTTGCCGTCCCTTTCAATCCGATACCTGTCCCAACCGTTGGTCCATCATACCGAATGCCATCATCAATTTTTATTACTCCACCGTTCTGCGCATCGATGTACACCACCATATTTGGTTTTTCATACGAAGGAAGCTTAACAGCATACACCAAAAACAACTGAACTCCTTTCCAATAGAGCATCAGCTCGGCCGACTTATTCTTTGATTTGTAATACTGTACACTGTTCTCCGCCAACGATATAACAGATTCTTTGCTGAGTGTTGGAATCGTACTTATTACAGGAGTTGGTAAATATCTTCCGTTCACAGATTCGATCGAGCCATCCTTATTGAAATGAACAATCAATTGACTCGGAAATATTTTTATTCCGTTAAATGTCTGCTGGTATTTTATGTGAGTCATTGAAAGTTCATCAATACTATTTGAAATGACTTCCAGCTCTTTTGCAGGATCTTTCAGTCCAAATATTTCTGTATTCTCTGCGATGAACCTGATACCATCGATCGATTTATTCAACGATGTTGAATAGCCGGCAGACGTAAGTTTCCCACCGATAAACGTCGGCGTTGAAGTGTTTTCGCTCCATGTCACATTCAGTGTGCGATTGAGTTTTGACTCTAATAGCTTTAGACCTTTTTGTGAATCGTGCTGAAGAAATTGAGCAATGCCCGGATTAGATTTAACACCGCCGTTCGACGCGTACGGGAAAATCAGAGAAACAATGAGCACTACTAAAAACCATTTACGCGAATTCATATTTCGTTTTCCTTCTCTATAAATTTGAAAGATTAATTTTCTTTTCAGATTGGTTCTGTATTTGAAGTCGTTCACGATATATTCCGATCAAATTAT
Organism: Bacteroidota bacterium; assembly: GCA_025355705.1. GTDB lineage: Bacteria > Bacteroidota > Ignavibacteria > UBA10030 > UBA8401 > UBA8401. The sequence continues at coordinate 8,751 of JANXZD010000203.1, forward strand.
TTGAACACTTCAATCAAACGAATATCGACAACCACCCTGACTTCCTGTGGTAAAAATTATATTTGTATCTGAATGCCACTTTATAACGTCAGCAGAAAATATTGCACAATTTTAACAAGTTTCGGATCACTCTTAATATCCTGATTATGATAATCAGTCCATAAATATTTTCCAGAGCCGAGATAGTTTTCTACGATGACGCCCACCGAAGGACTTGTGCCCCAAATTACCCCATATGTTTTAGAGTTGGTCGGCAAATCTGAAAATTTTTCATAGCCTGACAATGCACGAGAATCTCCTGAGTTCCATTTCGCAGAAGAAAATCCTAAAAAATTTTGTAGGTTGACATCAATGATGGAGATAGAATCATTCGACGAAATACCTTGATTATCATATTTTGTATAATATGGAGTCCAAACTTTTTCTAAATTGTAAAAATTGTAATGTCCGCCGTATACTTTCCCGCCTTGCTGTACGTAGCGACCTATCACACGAGAAAGCACTGGATAATAATCTTCGCTGCCTCCATCACAATCAGAAAATATCAGTGTGTACTGTTTCAGTAATTCTAATGCCCTCGTCGAATCAATTCTCACCGAATCACGCAAGCTGCTTACCTGCATAGAATCAAACGTTGCATATCCGATCACTCGTAAAACATTTTCTAATTGTTCCGCGCTTGCTTTCACCACAAGCACTTTCACGGCGGTGTTTTGAACAAGTTTCAGTGTATCAGCAATTGTTCCTGCTGCGATCGGTTTCACCGTCACCGAGATTTCACTAACAAATGCAGATCCAATTTTTGCCACCAATGTTTGATTCCCTTCGGGTGCCTGAATCGTTGCTTTTCCGCTGCTGTCTGTGTATGCAGAGAATTTGGGATCTTGAAACGGAGGATTTTTCAATGTTAACAACGCACCCCCCTGTTTCTGTCCTTGTGGATTTAAAACAGTTGCTGTTACAGCAAATGTTGGAACATTGGAATTGGGACCGGATGGTGAACTATCGCTTGAGCATCCTGAATACAGCACAACAACAGAAAAGAACAATACCAAACTAACGTATCGTATGTTCATTTGTAGCTCCTTTTATTATTTGGAAAATAGGTAAATTAACAACAATAATTATTTTCCCCCAATAACAGTGTAAATATAAAAAATAATCCAACTCCAATACTGTGACTCTACCCACACAATTCTTTGCAAATTGCATCAACTCACAGTTGACTTACCCGATATATTGGCAATATGATAAATAATTTATTCCCCAGATATTATTTACATCGCACTGCATGTATTAATAAAATTTCTTTTGTGGACAACAATCCTCATTCTTAGACTACTGAATCATCGTTATTTGACAAGCATCATTTTCTTCATCTGAATTTTATCACCACTTTGCAATTTTGCAAGATATATTCCGCTGGGAAGTTTTGCCGCATCGAATGTTGTTGAATAATATCCCGCTTC
>JANXZD010000450.1 GCA_025355705.1 Bacteroidota bacterium
CGGTAGATCAATATGTTGCGGGAATAGAATATCTGCTCCGTTCCGATGTTAAAATAAGTCTCGAAGGATATGTAAAAAACTATTCTGACTATCCGGTAAGCACCGTCCGACAATATCTTGTCCTTGCAAATACCGGTGCGGGTTTTGGAGGATCGCAAGATGGTTACGCATCGTTCGGACTTGATCCATTAATGAGTGCGGGAAATGGTAATGCGCGCGGACTTGAATTGTTCCTGCAAAAGAAATTATCTGAAGTCCCATGTTATGGCTTAGTAAGTATTAGTTGGAATGAAACAAAGTTTACAGCATTGGACGGTATTTCCCGTGCGAGTGCGTACGATCAACGATGGATCATTAATCTAGGCGGCGGATACATCCTAAATGAACTGTGGGAATTCAGCGGAAAATTTCGTTTTGCAACAGGCAGACCGTATACACCATACAATACTAATGGAACTCAAATTGTGAGCGCATACAATTCATCCCGTATTGGAGCCAACCATAGTTTAGATATCCGTGTTGACCGTCGCTGGAACTTTGAACGATGGAACTTGATCACGTATATCGACATCCAAAATATTTATAACAGAAAAGCTCTCGATATTCCCATATATGACGAGCGAACAAAAGAAGTAAAACAACCTGCAGGCGGGATAGCATTATTACCATCGATAGGTGTAAGTGCGGAGTTTTAATAACGAAAAACATTAATCTGCTTGTGTAGAAATAATGTTATACGCCATAGAGTTTCACATAATCAATTGCCCGGTCAATCAACTGCTCATCAACATTCATTGGTAATGATATCTTTCCAATTGTTTGCGGAAGAGTCATTCGGATAAAGCTATCCTTCACTTTTTTATCTTTTCTCATAGTTTCAAAAAGTTCCGAGTTACGCAATCGTAGTAAAGTCAGCGATGGAATGGATATTTGCCGGATTAATCGCTCCATTCGTTCTCTATCAGCAAATGAAATCATTCCCGATTCGAAAGCAATATTCATCTCGGCAATCATTCCGTATAGGATCGCTTCACCATGTTTCAATAATGTGAATTTACCGGCACGCTCCAGTGCATGACCAATGGTATGTCCAAAATTCAAAATTGCCCGCAAATGCTGTTCTTTTTCATCATGCGAGACAACATGCGCTTTTAATTCGCAGCTGCGACGGATGATATATGATAATACTTTTTTATTCCCTGAAAGTGCTTTACTCAAATTCTGTTCAATGAACGAGAAGAACTGTTTATCCAAAATAACGCCATACTTCACCACTTCACCCATTCCGCAGATCAGTTCTCGTTTCGGCAATGTCTTCAATACGGATGTATCTGCAAGAACGAATTGTGGTTGATAGAATGCACCGATCATATTCTTCGCAAGAGGATGATTGATGCCAACTTTCCCTCCGACCGAACTATCAACTTGCGCTAATAACGATGTGGGGATTTGTATGAAGCCAATCCCGCGTTGATATGTTGCAGCAATAAATCCGGCAAGATCTCCAATAACACCACCGCCCAATGCAATAATTGTTGAGTTCCGCTCAATGTTCCATTCCAATAATTTTGTATAAATTTTTTCTGCTGTGTCTAAACTTTTTTGTCGCTCTCCCGGTGGAAGAACGATTGTCTGTACTGAAAATTTTCTCTTTTCCAGACTCGTTTTAACTGTTGGAAGATAATGCCGCGCTACATTTTCATCAGTGATAACAATAATAGTTCTCGCGAGGTTTCGTTGAACACATAATGTGCCGATATCCTTCAGTAATTTTGCTCCGATGTGGATCGGATAGGACCGATCTCCTAAGGGAACTGTGACGATATGGTAATTATTAGTCAATGTACGGAGAGAGTTTTTTTGCAAGTTCATCAATGGTATATCCGATTTTTTATCATCTGTCGTAATGATGACATCAGCTTGTTGGTAATATTGTTCACGCACAGAGAGCAATTTATCGATCTTTTTCTTAAGATCTACTCCATCCAACAACTGCCCGCTATCATCGCGAAGCATCGGACGATCACTCTTTGTCCGTAAGCGTTGGAAAATATGTTCAGCATCCGATTTTAAATACACCATCACCCCAGCTTGTTTCACAAGTTCGAGTGTTTCATTGTTTGTTACAGTGCCTCCACCGAGCGAAACAATGGTCAATTTATTTAGAAGAATCTCTCTTAGCGTTTCACGTTCCAGCCATCTGAATTTTTGCTCGCCTTCTGAAGCGAATATTTCGCTGATCTTCCGATGTTCTCGATCCTCGATCAAAATATCCAGATCGATGAATTTATATCCCATGGTGTTGGCTAGGATAGGTCCAACGGTACTTTTTCCGCTTCCCATGAAGCCCGTTAAAAATATTATCGATTTTTTCTCTTTATGTTTCATTCCGTTTCGACAAAAAACAAATTCCCGCCAACATGAAGCGGGAATTAAAATATTCTGAATACAAACAATTACAAGAAGATCACCACACCACCCACATAGTTCACGCCGAAAAGATTCACCTTTACCGTCTCTTCTGAAGGAAGTTGTACCTGATATCCTAAATAATTCACCGATTGTTGATCGAATTTCGAAGTAACATCAAAATGAGGATCTCTGAACTTGATCTCGAAACGAAGACCGATTCGTGAATGGATTTCGTAATCAACACCGGTCATCACATGAATTCCAATGTACGACTTTGACGAGATCGTTTCCGAACTGACTTCAGCTACTGAAAATGACCGTTTTCCATCATAGGTCCCAAACCCTCCACCGAGATAAAACTTTACATGCTCGCTGCTGATGGGCACAACAAAATAACCGCTCAACTCCACCGCCAAAAGTTCAAAACCTTCTTTGTACGGAACACGAAGTTCATCAAACTGTGGATAAATAACAGGTGTTGTTTGAAGTGCGCTGATTTTTTCTGTCGAGAATCCCAAAAAGAAACGATCCCACAAAATATTCCATCGAACATCGGCACCATATCCAAAGTTTGAAGTAATGGTTCGTGACTCACTGTACACATTTGGATTATTGATGTTGTACAAAAATCTTGTGCTGGTAGTAAATGTCCCCTTCAACGAGAACGAAAGTGTGTGTTCGTTCCCCAAAAGAGTCAATGCAAGAACAATGTTCAGTAGAACAATTTTCTTCATTCTCAACCATCAATAAATTAACGGAAGAAGGAATCTCTATTGTCTTCTATGTCTGCCGTTTCTTTCAGTTTTTCCAGCCATTGTGTAAGCACACGCTGTTTCTTTTCGTTCACTAATTGCATTGTAAGCATATTCTTGGTAGCGGAATACGTTGATGTATCGAACGCAGTTCGGCTGAGAATTTTCACAAGATAATAACCACGTTTCCCTTCAACGGGTGGTAATATCTTTTGCATTTGTCCGTTCTTTGCAATTCCACTAACAGCAAATTCACGTCCAATACCGGGAATAACACCGCTAAAAGAAAAATCACCGGTTGTTTGAACCGAAATATTTATATTGGCAGCCAATGTGTTTAGATCACCATTCTCACCGAGAGAAGAATATTTTTGCTTCACGATCTCTTTTAACTGACTCATTTTTTTCTGCCGCATTGTTCGAGGGCGAAGTGATTCTTTGACATCTTCAAATGGACGAACTCCATCTTTTTTCACTTCGGAAACCTTGACGACTGCATAACCATTGTTTACTTGGTAAGCATCGCTGATATTTCCAAGTCCATTTTTAAATGCAAATTTATTGAGCGATTCAAATTGTCCAAGGCCAGGAATAAAAGTTCCCTTTGTGAATTCCGATGTTTCTTGAACTTTAAGACCGCTTCCTTCTGCATCGGTATCGAAGTTTCCTTTTTTAGCAATGTAGGCAAAGTCCTGTGCACGCTGAAACGCTTCTTCTTTTGTAGACGAACTTGCTTTAATCGGAAGAGTAATTGTGGCAACTTTTAATTCTCTATTGTCTCGTCTTTCAATTTTAATCACATGAATTCCGAATTGTGTCTTTACCGGTCCCAAAACCTGTCCGGGACGGCCTGCAAGAGCGGCAGCTTCGAATTCTTTTACCATTCTACCTTTTCCGAACCAACCAAGATCACCGCCGGATGTTGAGGCACCAGGTTCAGTCGAATACTGTCGTGCCAATGCCGAAAAATCTTCGCCACGTTTTGCGCGCGCAATCAATTCATTAGCAAGTTTCTTTGCCGATGCTTC
>JANXZD010000453.1 GCA_025355705.1 Bacteroidota bacterium
CACTGGTTTCAAACAGAGATGGAAATATTTTGGTATTAAACATCTGGGCAACATGGTGCGAACCATGCAAAGAAGAATTTCCCGATCTTATAAAACTTTCATCTGAATACAAGAATAAGAAAGTGCAAATCGTAACAATCAGTGTGGACTATCCAGATGAAGTAAATGAAAAGATCATTCCATTTCTCGATTCGTACCATGTGCCGTTGTTAACGTTTGTGGCGGATTTTCCATCGCAAGATAGTTTAATCAATACATTGAATCCCGAATGGTCGGGAGCAGTTCCGGCAACGTTTATTTTTGATGAAAAAGGAAAACTACAAAAGTTCCTATTGGGAAAACAGACATATCGTCAATTGAGAAATGCCGTTGATGATCTCCTTCGTAAACCATAATATGATGGACAAACAACAGCGATGATCAATTTCATTCCACTTGGGGGCGCCAACGATATCGGCGCATCCTGTTATTATTTGAATATTGAAGGTACGGGAATCATTCTGGATAGCGGAACACATCCCCGCAAATTTGGAATTGAGTCTCTGCCTCAATTTGATTTCATAAAAGATCTCAACGTTGACATTGCGTTGATCTCCCATGCACATCAAGATCATATCGACTCTCTCCCCTATCTCGTCCAACGTCATCCATATATTAGAATCGTCAGCACGCCGCAAACACGAGCAGTCGCAGAAATCACGCTGCACAATTCCGTCAGTATTCTTCAAGAGCAATTGAAGGATGAAATAACGATCAGGGCATATACTCATGAAGAGATCGATCTGCTCATTCAAAGTATCGAGTGGCGGGCATATGAAGAACAATTTACGGTGAATGGGTATCGTCACTCCAGCAGAGAACCGATCACAGTATCATTTCACGATGCGGGACATATTCTTGGTTCTGCCGGAACCTTAGTGGAACATAATGGACGTTCCATTTTTTATACCGGGGACATCAATCTCGATAAACAATCATTACTTTCAGGAGCACAACTACCAAAAAAAAAGGTTGATGTTGTGATTCTTGAATGTACTCATGGAGCAACAGACTCTACACACCTTCCATCACGGCTCGAGGAACAATCTCGATTCACAACATGTGCAAATAGAATTTTAAATAGAGATGGTTCCATTTTAATTCCAGTATTTGCATTGGGAAAAATGCAAGAGATGTTATCGACAATCTGGAGATTAATGCAAAAAGGCGCCCTTGCGACAACTGATATTTATACAGGCGGTGTCGGAAGGAAAATTTCTACTGTATATGATAAGAACCGATATACCATTCCATATAATGACACAGATCTTGTCTTGTCTGAGATCCCTCAAAAAGATCTATATGATGTAGAGCATCTCGATGATCTGATGCGAAAACAATGTATTGTTCTCGCCGGAAGCGGTATGATCATTGAGAATACACTTTCCTACAAATTGACACAGCGTTGGCTCTCTCAACCTAAATCCGCTATCTTCACTGTTGGCTATATGGACCCCGAAACACCGGGCTATCGCGTTCGGCATTCACATAAAGGCAGTTTAATCCAATTAACCAATTCTAGTGAGCCACAAAATGTTTCGTGCGATGTCGAACAGTTTCGATTTTCAGCTCATAGTAACCGAGAAGAGGTTCTTTCAATCATTCAAAAACTTAATCCTTCAACTGTTATTCTCGTTCATGGGGAACACAATTCCATTGATTGGATGGGATATTCGATCATGAACATGTTCCCTCATATCAAAGTCCACGCAGCTGAGATCGGAAAACAGATTTCGCTCTATGAATAAAACTACTTCATCATTTCACTCTATTTTCTTATCTTTCTATACAAATTCGATGGCAGATATTGAATTATCCGGATACACTCAGAAATTAATATTTAGGTTGGCATGATTGTTAACACGATAAAGAAAGTCTTTGCACTGTATTGTTGCATACTGTTTATGGTGCAAGCACAGGAAACAATAGTGCGTGAACAGACAACAGGAAATGTTGTCTATATTGAAAGTCATTATTTCCACAAAGATTCGATCAATACTGTCATTATCCCTTTCAGAATACGGGCGGATTTTTTTGTATTCACTAAATCTGTAAAGAATAATAATGATACATATTCAGCAGCCGGAGAAGCTTCCATTGAATTATTGGATTCAACGGGAGTTTCAGTTGCTAGAAATATTCGAACGGTGCGCTTAACTTCGAACGATAACACTTCATTATATCTGCGCACACTGTTCACGCAAGATTATTTTTCTCTTCAAGTATCCGATGGACATTATAAAATAATTTTCAAATTGGAAGATAAAGAGTCTAAACGAACGTTCTCCAACAGTAAAGATCAAATCATCATTCCAAAGAATTCTCATACCTCATCGTCAATGATTCCCGTGAAGAATTTCACTCGAGATTCTTTCCAACTATTTAACCTAGGCGGTGATGTTCTCTTCTCTCAAAATTATGGATTTGTATTCCTATCAAAACAAAAATTTGATTCAGTTAAATACACACTTTCGAAATTACAGCCCGAAGAAGATATCAAAGAAATTATTGATTCATCGGTCAATGTCCCTATCGCTTCTTTTCAGCAGAGATCACTCGTACCTTCTCATATTTCTGACAATGTCCAATTGGGAATGGAGAATGACGTACTTACGATAGTAAATTATATTCCATTGAATGGTTTACAATTACGTCAAGGGCGTTACGAAATAGAATTCACGTTTCCCGACTCATCCAAGATTAAAACACACTTTGGAGCACGTTGGCTTGAGATGCCGATCTCATTGTACGATCTTGATCGAGCAACAGAACCACTCCAGTTCATTTTAAAAAAAGATGACTACGCAGAACTTCGTCGCGGCGGAAGAGAAACCCGCATTCGAAAGTTCGATGAATTTTGGAAGAAAAAAGATACCACTCCATCTACTGCTTACAATGAGGTCATGCACGAATTTTACCGCAGAGTTGATTTTGCCAACATTGCGTTTAGAACGTTGCGGGAAATGAATGGCGCAATAACTGACAGGGGCAGAATATACATTCTCTTCGGCAAGCCGACTTCGACCGAACGAACGTTAAACCCGGGGGGATCTCCAAAAGAAATTTGGAAATATAGTTCGATCAGCAAAATTTTTACATTCGAAGATCCCAGTAAACAGGGAAATTATAAACTTGCAGAGAATAAATGAAACCAACTATCGCTATCACTATCGGAGATTTTAACGGAATTGGTCCTGAAGTCACACTGAAAAGTATCGCTTCACCAACGATCAAGAAAAATATTCGACCTGTTCTTATCGGATCGTTTGATATCTTCAAACATTTTGTAAAGATGTTCAAACTTGATATTGAACTCGAAGCAACCGACAAACTCTCAACAAAAATAAAAAATGGAGTTGTTCCGGTTTTGACCATCCACCCTGCAACATCAAAAAGTATTCAACTCGGAAAGATATCTCCTGATTCCGGAGTCTGTGCGGGTATGGCCATTGAACACGCGATCAAATTATGTCTTTCAAAAGAAGTTGATGCGATGGTAACGGCACCGGTTTCCAAAGAAGCGTTACATTTTGCTGGATATAATTTTCCCGGACAGACGGAAATGCTTGCAATGCTCACTCGTTCTGAACGTGTAACGATGATGTTACTCTCAAAAACAATGCGTGTTGCCTTGGCAACAGTCCACATTCCAATCAAAAAAGTCTCTGAGAATCTATTTATCGATCGTATTATCGAAAAGCTCGAGACAGTAAGTTCTTCGCTAAAGAATGATCTTGGAATCAAAAATCCATCAATCGCCGTTCTTGGATTGAATCCTCATGCCGGCGAAAATGGTGCTATTGGAAGTGAAGAAAATGAAATAATTATTCCTGCAATTAAGAAGGCTCGTGAAAAAGGAATCAGCGCTTCCGGTCCATTTCCTGCTGATGGTTTTTTTGCTTCGGGTGCATATAAAAACTATGATGCCATTCTTGCAATGTATCACGATCAAGGATTAATTCCGTTAAAAATGACCGGATTTGATGAGGGAGTAAATTTTTCGGCAGGGTTAAAGATCATTAGAACATCACCTGATCACGGTACTGCATTTGATATCGCGGGCAAAAAAATTGCAAATCCGGGAAGTATGATCTCAGCACTTCAACTTGCAGCATCAATCATCGAACAACGGAAAAAATAATGCTCGTTCAATTTAACGATATCCGTGTTTCATTCAGCCATCATACCGTGTTGGACGATGTCAGTTTTGTCATTGAATCAGGAGAATTTGTTTCATTGGTTGGAGAATCTGGATCGGGTAAAAGCAGTTTGCTTCGGTTAGTGTACATGGATCTGCT
>JANXZD010000494.1 GCA_025355705.1 Bacteroidota bacterium
ATGAGAATGGTTCAACTTATCTTTCGTCATTGTTGAATCATTCTTCTCATCATTTTCCTCATACCTCTATGAAAAAAATTCTTCTTTGTATGTTCTTTATTTCTTTAGTTTTTGCTCAAGGTAAAAAACCAGATTGGGTTGAAAAACGTCCAAACACGCCAGCATTCTATCATGGGATTGGAGTTGTGGCGAAGAGCGGAACAACACAAGAGTATTTGCAGCGCGCAAAAGATGCGGCGCTGAATGATATTGCTCAACAGATTACGGTCTCGATTGATGCTTCACAGATCAGTAAACTTTCGGAAAAACTTGAAGAGTTTAAGGAAGAATATCAATCTGCGGTACAAACTTCAACAAAGGCAGATCTTGAAGGCGTTGAACCGGTCGATACATGGGAAGGGAATGACCAATATTGGGTCTACTACCGATTGGATATTGCAGAATATAAACGGAGGCAAGCAGAAAAACTTCGAAAGGCAACGGCACTCGCTCTCGATTTCTTTACAAAGGCAAAGAATTTTGAAAAGACGGACAATATTGGTGATGCGCTTCAATCGTACATCCAAGCATTAGCCGCAGTTGAAAAATTTCTGGGGGAGACCTTGGAAGTTCAATTCAATGCCGCAAAAATATTTCTTGGTAACGAAATATTTACATCACTGCAATCTATTCTCAATCAAATAGAGGTGAAAGCAACTAATGCAAAAGTTGATGCGCAAGTTGGTAAACCACTTCGTCAGCCGTTAGAAGTGATGGTCAATAACACTGCAACCGCTGCACCAATACAGAACTTTCCGGTGAAGTATTCATTCATTCGGGGTTCGGGCGATATGATTCCAACGTCCCGGACCGATAAAAATGGTGTTACATCAACACAAATTGCAAAAGTGATCGCAACGGATAAATTACAATTGATCAAAGCGGAAGCGGATCCGATTGCGCTGTTGGGACAAAGCTCATCACCGGTATTGGAAATGTTGGTGAAAGGTCTAACGCTTCCATCAACCCGTTTTACGTTGAACGTTGTATCGCTTTCGATCGTTTTTGAAACGGAAGAAATGTTATTGGGAAATAAACTTGTTATTCCCCGTATCGAACCGATGTTGAAGAACACTCTTTCAACGCAAGGTTTCTCATTTGTTGACGATGCAGCAAAAGCAAATATTATGATCACGGTAAAATCGAATGGCCGCGATGGCGGAGAATACAGCGGAATGTACACCGTGTATGTTGATGCCAATATTTCCGTTGTTGATCTGAATTCAGGCGAAGAGGTCTACAAAACATCGTTCAATAACGTAAAAGGTATCAGCATCAATTATGACAAAGCTGGAATGAAGGCGTATGATGAGATCGGCGTCAGTCTTCAAAAAATAGTGATCCCTAAAATTCTTGAACAGATCAAAAAATAATGGAACTCAGTCTGCTTGGTCTGGCAATTGCTCCCGGTGCGGCAATTTCCATCTATGTATATTTTCGAGATCGGTACGAAAAGGAACCATTGAACCTTCTGGTGCAATCGTTCCTTGCAGGGTTCGTTATCGTTGCTGTTGCAGCAGTTATTGAAGTAATGTACTCATACGTCTTTGTTCTTGACGAACTGAATATTGCGCATACGGCGATCAACAATTTTTTCTTTATTGGATTTACGGAAGAGAGCTGTAAATATTATTGTCTTTATAAAATTGCTTATACAAAACCAGACTTCAATGAACCGTTTGATGGAATTGTGTATGCGGTGATGGTTTCTATGGGATTTGCAACCTCCGAAAATATTCTCTATGTCATGAATGGTGGTGTGAGTGTTGGTATACTGAGGGTGTTTTCCGCAGTTCCGGCGCATGCAACCTTTGGTGTGCTGATGGGGTATTTTGTGGGATTAGCAAAATTTCGGAAACAGTCGAAGCCATATTTATTGATCGGTCTTTTTACCGCAACGATCTTTCATGGTGCTTACGATTTTTTCCTTTCGATCAATAATATTGAAATGGTTGCACTTGGAGCATTCATCTCGCTGATTATTGGAATTATCCTCTCATTCAGAGCAATGAAAATATTAAATGAACACTCTCCTTTTAAATATTCCACGATCATGCTACGAAAAGATCAAACAGAATCGCTATGAAATATTTTTTGTTATCAATCATCATCATTACTGTTTCACTCACGGCGCAGGTCACAACAAAATCTGCCGATGTTTTTGAAGAACTGGAAACCGGAAATTTGACATTGAGATTTTTTAATGCTGTGAATGGTCATTCTATTGCTGGAGGAGTTGTACAGATCGAAACAATCGGAGAAATGCAGACTGATGAAGAGGGAAAAGTATTGTTTGCTCCGCCGGAGCAGGATGGAATTCTTACGGCACGATTTGCTGCGGAGGGATACATTCCAACGGAATTTCCCCTTGAGATCATGGCAGGTACACTGTTCTTCAATCGAGTCTCAATCTCTCCGAAGCTGGATATTAAATTCGTCCGTATTGTCGTTGATTGGGATAAAGAACCGCGGGATCTTGATGCGCACTTCGTAAAGACAGGTAATGACGGGTACCATATTTCGTTCCGAAATATGAGAGTTTTGGCAGACGGTTCAGGAATGTTGGACATCGATGCGATACACGGTTACGGTCCAGAAACGATCACGGTGAAAGAAGTCTCAAAAAAATCAGTCTATGAATATTCACTATTTGATTATTCAAACCAGAACAATAAAAATGCGACCGGTTTATCCGATTCAAAAGCGACCGTAAAGGTGTATGGTGATGGGAAATTATTAAAAATATTTCAAGTGCCGCGGAAAAAAGAAGGGACCATCTGGAATGTGTTTAGGATTGAACAAGGCCAAGTTCGTGAGATAAATCAAGTGGTAACAATTAGGTAGTACCCGGTTCTTTCTTTTGGTTTGGAAACTTTTTATATTCGCATTGACAAATTTCCATAATTCAATACTGTAATTCACGTTACCATTTCTATCCATTATCCGGAGGTCTTATGCAAATACTGAAATCACTTTTTGCTTCAGCGCTTGTAGCGTTGTTGCTGGTTGGATGCGGCGGGGGCAGCGAACCACTTCAAAAAACTGATACCGGAGATGTTCCGGATTGGTATCTCAATCAACCTTCAGATCCCAATTATTTACATGCAGTGAACACGTCGACGTCAAAAGATATGCAGATCGCAGTTGATAAAGCAACGCAAGCAGCCCGCACTGAAGTTGGCCGTCAAGTAGAGTTAAAGATCAATGGCTTACAGAAACGATTCACTGAAGAGACCGGAATCGGCGATGATGCTCAATTGCTGGATCAATTCACGCAAGCGTCAAAGACCGTTGTCTCGACCAGCTTAAGCGGATCCAAAGAAAAACAGAAGAAGATCGTAAAAGACGGTAACAACTGGCGCGCATACGTTCTTGTTGAATACCCTCTTGGAGCAGCGCAAGAAGCACTTCGTGAACAGATCAAAAAGAACGAACAAATGTACACACGCTTCCGTGCTTCACAAACATATAAAGAACTTGACGATGAAGTTCAGAAATATGAACAATCGAAAAAAGGCCAATAATATTTTAGGTATATGACAACGACGCCATCGGGAAATTCTTTTCGATGGCGTTTATATTGTACGGGGGAATAATGAAAAAACTGATCCTGTTATTTTTTTTATGTGGAACCGTATACGCTCAGAATTATCCGTATTGGTTCCTCTTCCAAGACCAAGTAAACTGCAGCAAAAAGATCGTAACAATGATAAAGTCACCAACGTTTTATCGTGATTCGGCGATCGGATTTGCGTTTAGAATGGGATGCGATCTGCTTGCAAAATATACCAATGTCAAAATAAGCGGAGGGCAGGCATTCTGGACGACCGAAGCAGGTGTTCATTCAATGGGTTCCCATTATACCGAAGAATATGATTCGGCACTGGCATATTATTATCAAGAAAAATTGAAGGTCATTGATTATTTTAGCGACCAACAAAAATTGATCGTTTTTTCCGCCGATCCTTCGCTTTGTTCTTTCAATGACAGAGTCAAAGGAAAAATATCAATTGCAACCGTGAAACAACCAAGGTGGGTGGAAGAGCTGCCAAACGACAATGTTTTTTTCTACGGTGTTGGCTCATCGGAAGAATATTACTATGAGATCAGTTCGTGGGATCGTGCTGAGCATAATGCGTTTATGTCGCTTGCACGGACCGCACATAGTACTGTCCGATCAATGCAGAAAAAAAATATGATCGAATCACAAGATGTGTTCAATGAAGATGTTGACGTAGAATTGCAGAATGTGGAGATTGCAGAACGATGGCGTGATGTAAAGAAGAAAGTGTTCTATGTGTTAGCAAAAGTAAAACGCTGATTTTTGTCATTGTCACTGTACATATCTCTACAATTGTACTGTAACAAATGTTCATTTATACCGTAACTCATTATGATTATTTCGGAGTGAGTTATGAAATTGCTGTTCATCTGTGCTCTATTCTTTTTTGAGATCTGTTTTTCTTCTGCAAAGCTTACCGCAACACCGTACGGCGTCATTGAATCTGACATTTCGTATGCTCCATCGGATAAAAATTCCTTAGATCTATATATTCCAACAGTGGCAAATTTTCCGGTCATCTTATTCATCCACGGAGGCAGTTTTGTTTCCGGTGATCGGAAAGATTTTCCGTATGCACAGATTGGTGAGGTATTCCAGAAGCAGGGGATTGGGTGTGCCGTGATGAGCTACCGTTTGCTTCAGGATTCTGTTTGGCCAGCGCAGCCGAGAGATGTTGCAAAAGCCATTCGGTGGCTGGAAGACAATATCGCAGACTATGGAGGTGATCGGTCAAAAATATTCATCGTTGGACATAGTTCAGGAGGACATTTATCTGCCCTGGTATGCACGGACACCATGTATCTTTCTGAGGTTGGAATGAGTTTAACGGAGATCGCGGGTTGTGTTTCAATGGGAGCGATGATGAGTGATGGCGGCAGTTTAGATCGATTGACAGCGAAAGAGCAGAGAAATCTATTTAGCAATGATTGGTTCTTTAAGATATTTGGAGAAAAGGAAAATTTTGAACGCAGTCTGCCGATTCATCATATCAATTCGTCAATTCCTAAAATGCTATTACTCCTTGCCGATGAAGAATTGTATGATCCGCCGAAATTGAAGTCTGTTGAAGAATTCGTTTTGCGTTCAAAAAAATATCATGTATTGGCGTCATACGAAATTATTCCGCACCGATCTCATATGGGAACTGTGGAGGAGATGGTGCGTCCGAATGATATTACCGTTCAAAAAATAGTGAACTTCATTCGCTAATTTTTTCTCCACATTTCCGGAATTCACCCTCACAATTGAAACTTCTATAGTCCGTGAATACCAAATTCTTCATGCAATCCTGTATTTATGTGATGCCTCATTATCGCAGAACATAGATCACATCTGATGAGTCTCAAAAATCCTATTTTTTCTTTTCTGACGGCATAAAAATATTGTGCAACTTTGGTTTAGAATCGATTATATTAATCCATTGTGGTTATATTATACGTGTGGCACTCGAAACACTATAAAACAGCCTGTTTTGCGAAGTGGTAAAAAAATGGAAAACATGACGCATCGAATATTAATTTGTTAGTTTTTTTCTTGTTTCCATATTTGTTTGGGAACGAGTTCATCATCGTTAAGGAAGGAATGTTTGTATGATGCAAATGATGGATCAAATTCTCGCCAATCCGTTGTACACGATCATCGCTATTGTTTTACTTGTTATGTTGGTGTTTGCTATTGTAAAAAAAATTATCAAACTAATCATCACTTTTTTGATCTTATTCGCCGTTTATGTTGCGGTTGTGCATTTCACCGGCGGCAATGTCCAGCAAACCATCGATAAGACCATCCAATCCGGTACAGAAACGGCAAAAGAAGTACAGAAAAAAGCGGAAGAGAGTAAACAAGTTCAGGAAGCGAAAAAGAAATTGGACAACGTCATTAAGAAATGAGGAATGGTGATCGGTGTATCGGTATTTGGATAACGTCTGATATGTTTTTCAATATGTCAGATATCTAGGAATCTAAGTGAACCTTGTGTATTTGATACTGTGCATTGTTCCCACTGTAATAAATGATCAACTCATTCATCAACATCATTAAATGGCCTGTCGCTTTGTTTATGATGTGGTCACTGCCTGCTTCTCTTTTGTTGTTGTGGAATTTCATCACAACTCAACAATATTCGATTCAGAACATCCCTCCGATATTGATCGGACTTGTCGGATATTTTTTTCTTTGGTTGCTCATCTTCAAACGACCCGAACTCGGTTCATATCTTACTACCTTGGAACATGAGTGTACACATGCTCTCTTTGCCATTCTCACAGGACACTCTATTAAAGGTATGCGGGTCACTTCACATAATGGAGGTACAGTGTTGTATGAAGGTGCAGGAGGAAACTGGCTCATCACAATAGCTCCCTATTTTTTCCCGACTATTACAGTGATGTTGCTCTCAGTTCGTCTCTTTATCGAGCAGAATTATTGGCTCGAAGTTGCGATTGGCGGTTCGATCGCATTCCATATCACCTCTTCGTACCTTGAAACGCACGGTGCGCAGACAGATCTACAGAGGGTTGGGAAATTCTTTTCGGTTTGCTTTCTACCGACTACAAATATTCTGACCTATACGATCATCGGAACGTACCTGCAATTAGGATGGCCGGGGATAAAGTCCGCTTCTGTTTTCCTCTCGATTGAAATAGCATCGTACACAGTGCAATCATATCACTATATATATTCTTTTGCAACTAAGTGAGTCTTTGGTCCAAAAAATTGAATTGATGGAAGGATATTTCAATGTTTCCCCTGTATTAATTTTATTTCTTTATTGACGTACATCACGTGTAGCTCCCTGTATATTAAGTAATGTATTTTCAGGGAATAAAAATTTATTAACCACATAAGGAAGCTACATGAAAAATCAAAGGTATTTTGCGATAACCGTATTCATGACCCTGTTTGTTATGATTGGGGGGTGTAAAAAATCTGATGATCCGATCTCTGCAAGTTCTTCAAATCCACCGATCAATTTGTCAATCGGATTTTCAAAAGTAAGTTCAAAA
>JANXZD010000501.1 GCA_025355705.1 Bacteroidota bacterium
GAACGCGGTAATCGGCGATTTGAAAACGATCTCCTTTCTGAAATTGTGAAGCAGTATGATTTCACCATTCCCGAATCGTTGATACAAAATGTTACGGATACTTTCATTGAAGATGCAAAGAATCAGCAACCCAATAAACAACTGCCGAAGAACTTTAACGAAAAACAATACCGCGAACAATCGCGTGAAACGGCTATCTGGCAGTCCAAATGGCTCTTGATCAAAGAACAGTTCATTGCAAAAGAAAAGATCGAGATCGCTGATGCGGAAATCGAGAAGATTGCCGAAGAAGAATCTGCAAAACTTAATATTGACAAAGAGCGATTGGTGAATTTCTATAAAAGTTCAGATAATGCGCTTGAACGCTTGAAATATAACCGTCTGATTGACATTTTGAAACAAAATGTTAAGATTACGGAGGTCATTACCGACGATTACAGTAAATTTGCTGTCCAGCAATAAAAAATGGCAATTTTTTGACAGTTGATACGTCTAATTGTCTGACAGTTTATTTACTACATATAAGGAGTGTTATGATCATCGAAAAAGCAATCCAAACAAAACCATACGAACTCTATAATCAGCTCGTCCCAATGGTGGTTGAACAAACAAGCCGTGGCGAACGCGCGTATGATATTTTTTCCCGATTACTAAAGGAGCGCATCGTTTTCATCGGCACTGCGATCGATGATTATATCGCTTCACTTGCAATCGCTCAAATGCTTCATCTTGAAGCTGAAGATCCTGAAAAAGATATTTCTGTCTATATCAATTCTCCCGGCGGTTCAGTCACTGCAGGACTTGCTATTTACGACACAATGCAGTTAATTCGTCCTCAGGTAGCAACGATCTGCGTTGGTATGGCTGCAAGCATGGGTGCAATTCTTTTGCTTGCAGGAGAAAAAGGAAAACGCCAAGCACTTCCAAACTCACGCATTATGATCCATCAGCCATGGGGCGGCGTTCAAGGAACGGCATCCGATATCAGCATTCAGGCAGTAGAGATCTTGAAGACAAAAAAACGTCTCAACGAGATCATTGCTCACCATACCGGAAAATCAGTTGAAGAGGTCGAAAAAGATACCGACCGTGATAATTATATGTCTGCAGAGCAGGCACGTGAATACGGACTTATTGATAAAGTACTGTCGAAACGAACAGCGGCCGATTCAAAAAAAGAAAAGTAAATTATGGGTAAGCAAAAAAGCGAAGACAAAGTCCGTTGTTCATTCTGTGGACGACGACCTGAAGAAGTAACCAGCATTATTGCGGGACCGGATGTCTATATCTGCGATATGTGTGTTTCTACTTCCATGGATATTATCCGCACCAACTTGTCTTCCTCGCGGACAAAAAGGATCAAGAACAAAGGATTGCTCACACCAACGCAGATCAAATCTGCCTTGGATGAATATGTTATCGGTCAAGATCAGGCAAAGAAGACATTAGCAGTTGCTGTGTATAATCATTACAAACGAATCGACACACAGGAAATCTTCTCCGATCCGGAAAATGTTGAGATCGAAAAAAGCAACGTGATGCTCATCGGAACCACCGGAACGGGAAAGACATTGCTTGCGCAGACATTGGCACGCATTCTTGATGTTCCATTTGCTATCGCCGATGCAACGACATTAACCGAAGCCGGTTATGTTGGCGATGATGTTGAGACAATTCTTGTCCATCTTTTGCAAAACGCAGAATATAATGTTGAACGTGCAGAACGAGGAATTGTCTATGTGGATGAGATCGATAAGATCGCCCGAAAGAGCGACAGTGCTTCGATCACCCGTGATGTTTCCGGTGAAGGAGTTCAGCAGGCGTTATTGAAAATTCTTGAAGGAACTGTTGCCGGTGTCCCTCCGAAAGGTGGACGGAAACATCCTGAACAAAGTCTTATCAACATCAATACCAAGAATATTCTGTTCATTTGCGGCGGGGCATTTGAAGGTTTGGAAAAGATCATTTCACGACGTGTCCATAAGAATGCGATCGGTTTTGGCGCAGATATTAAGAGTAATAAAGAAAAAGCGGGCGATGCCTATCTTCAATTAGCTGAACCGGACGATCTGTTGAAGTTTGGTTTAATTCCTGAGTTCATTGGACGTCTCCCCGTCTTAACGACTCTTCACTCGTTGGATGAGAAAGCGCTGATGAATATTTTGACTGAACCGCG
>JANXZD010000543.1 GCA_025355705.1 Bacteroidota bacterium
CTCAAGCGTGACGTTGCAACGCAGGTTTACCCGCTGAGTTTTTAGCGGGTTAGCTCCAGCCCGTTAGGCGGCTATTGAACAGGCAAAAACTGAATTACAGTAATTAATTATAGAGGTGATTCACGTTGAAACCGACTCTTATGACTCGAATTCTTCTGTTCGGTCTTGCTTCCATTGCACCTACAATCAATGGTCAGAATAATGTTCAAGGATTGGATACTATGAACAAGCAGATTGTCCAAGATTTTGCTATCGCAATCAATGAACACAACGTTGACAAGATGTGCTTGCTTATGACTGACGACCATAGATTTATTGATTCCCAAGGCAATGAAGCCATGGGAAAAGAAAAAATGCGAGCGGATTGGATTGGATACTTTCAATTGTTTCCAGACTACAAAATCGAAATTACAGACATATTTCTTGGTGGAGACACAGTTGCGGCGTTTGGTTTTGCAAGCGGTACGTTTCAAGGGAAGAGTGATAGAAAGGAAAACTTTTGGCATTTGCCTGCTTCATGGAAAGCGGTCATCAAGAATGGAAAGATTCAATTGTGGCAAGTTTATGCCGATTCAAAAATTCCCTACGACATTATCAATAAAAACAAAGAGCAATAATCGCCTAATCAATTGCTCAAACCGAAATAGTCTCTAAACATAAAAAATCCCAAACAATGTCTGGGATTTTTTTGTCTCAACGACTCATCTACTCAAATACTTCACGATTCAATCACTCCACGACTTCTTATTTCTTCTTACTAAACTCCAAGGCCGCCTTCACAAAATCTCTGAACAACGGATGCGGAGTCAACGCGCGTGATTTCAATTCGGGATGGAACTGTCCCCCCACGAACCAGGGATGATCTTTTAATTCCGCAATCTCCACCAAGTTATTATCGGGTGATGTTCCGCTGAAGACCATTCCGTGTTCGGCAAGTACCTTGCGGAATTTATTGTTCACTTCGTAGCGGTGGCGGTGGCGTTCGTAGATCAATTCTTTTTTATAGGCGGCGTATGCTTTTGTCCCTTTTTGCACTGCACACGGATACGCACCGAGACGCATTGTGCCCCCCATATTTTTGATGTTGCGCTGGTCCGCCATCATATCGATCACATTGTATTTTGTCTTTTTAAACTCTGCACTGTTCGCACCTTTCAATCCGCAAACATTCCGCGCAAATTCGATGATGGCGCATTGCATTCCAAGGCAAATTCCAAGAAATGGAATTTTATTTTCCCGCACATACTGGATTGCTTTGATCTTTCCTTCGATTCCGCGAATACCAAATCCCGGCGCAACGAGCAGTCCGCTGACCCCTTGTAATAATTCTTGAACATTGTTTCCGTCAAGCTCTTCCGCGCGGATCCATTTTACGTCGACAGCAACATCATTTTCCGCACCGGCGTGAATGAACGATTCAGTGATACTTTTATACGCATCTTTCAATTCGGTATATTTTCCAACAAACCCGATCGTCACTCGGTCTTTCGGCTCTTTCACGCGGTGAACGAAGCGTGTCCATTTTCGCAGATCAGCTTTGTTTGCTTTGATGTTCAATTTTTCAAGAACGATCTTGTCGAGTCCTTCTTTTTCAAAATGCAATGGAAGTTCATAGATCGTTTCCACATCGCGTCCTTCGATCACCGCTTCGGTCTCGACGTTGCAGAAAAGACCGATCTTTTCACGCACTTCGCGCGACAATCGTTTTTCCGTACGGCAGATAAGAATATCGGGCTGTACTCCAATTTCAAGAAGAGTCTTTACGCTATGCTGTGTTGGTTTTGTTTTTATTTCTCCGGCAGATTTGATGTAGGGGATAAGCGTAACGTGAATACTGAGCGCATTTCGTTTTCCGATGGATAATGTGAACTGACGAATTGCTTCAAGAAATGGGAGCGATTCAATATCGCCGACGGTGCCGCCAACTTCAGTAATGACGACATCATATTTTCCCGATGCCGCAAGCTGCCCCATGCGCCGTTTAATTTCATCGGTAATGTGCGGAATAACCTGAACTGTTGCGCCGAGATAATCACCGCGCCGTTCTTTGGTGATCACTTCGTAATAGATCTGTCCCGTTGTGGCATTGTTCATCTTTGATGTGTTCACATCAAGGAATCGTTCGTAATGTCCCAGATCGAGATCAGTTTCCGCGCCGTCATCCGTAACATACACTTCGCCGTGTTGATACGGCGACATTGTTCCCGGATCGACATTGAGATACGGATCCATTTTCTGGATCGTCACCCGCAGTCCTCGCGATTTTA
>JANXZD010000037.1 GCA_025355705.1 Bacteroidota bacterium
GGCAAGATCATTCCACGGGGAGAACTTCATGACGGACAGTGGATGGTTAACCATTACGTACGCGCGGCGGAAAAAGCGGCGAAGTATAAAATCATGATCGATATGCATGAACCTGTCCGCCCCACCGGATTACAGCGCACGTATCCAAACTGGCTTGCAAACGAAGCTGCGCGAGGAAATGAATATAATGCATGGAGCATTGGTAACGCACCAGATCATGAAACGATCCTTCCATTCACACGATTTCTCGGCGGACCGATGGATTATACACCTGGTATCTTCCAAATAAAAATGAACTATTATGATCCAAAGAAAAAAGAGCGGGTTCACACGACACTCGCAAAACAATTGGCGCTGTATGTAACGATCTACAGCCCGCTGCAAATGGCTGCTGATCTTCCGCAAAATTACGAAGCAAAGCTTGATGCATTCCAATTCATCAAAGATGTTGCCGTCGATTGGGACGATACAAAAATTTTAGAGGCGGAACCGGGTGATTATGTGACGATCGCGCGGAAAGCGAAAAATACGGAAGATTGGTATCTTGGTGCGATCACAGACGAGAATCCGCGTACAGCAACCGCTTCTCTGAACTTTCTTAATGCAAATCAAAAGTATGTTGCTACAATTTATGGCGACGCATCAGACGCGCATTGGGAAAAGAATCCGATGGCATATAAGATCGAGCAATTTCTTGTCAGCGAAAAAACCGTTCTCAAATTAAATTTGGCTCCCGGCGGCGGTGCCGCGGTGAGCATCAAAACAGCAACTGCCGAAGAAAGCAAAAAACTTAAACCATACAAAAAATAATCACCAACAAAGGATCCGGCAATGATCGTTTCAAAAGATAAAGTTGTTTCAATTGAATACACACTACGTGATGACAGCGGAGAAATTCTTGATTCGTCAGAAGGACGCGAGCCGCTGGCATACCTGCACGGAAACGGAAATATCGTTCCCGGACTCGAGTTGCAGCTTGAAGGAAAAACAAAAAATGACACACTGAACGTTGCTGTTGCCCCGGCCGATGGATATGGCGAGTTTAATCCCGGAGATATTGTAAAAGTGCCGCGCAACCAGTTTCAAGATGTCAAAGAATTAGAAGTTGGAATGCAGTTCACCGCTTCCGGTCCCGAGGGACACAGGATCGTTACGGTGACAAAAGTGGAAGATAAAATGGTTACAGTGGATGGAAATCATCCTTTGGCTGGAAAGACGTTGCATTTTGACGTGAAGATCGTTGATATCCGCGATGCAAGCACTGATGAATTAAGCCACGGCCATGTTCACGGTGCGGACGGACATCATCATTAATTAAAGCATTTTGTCATACCCGAATGATCTTATCGGGCATCCATAAAAATAATATGGGCTATTCATATCAATGAATAGCCCATTATTTTTTTAATAAATTTATTTTCCGTTTCGACTTATTTCCACTTCGACTGTGAGAGCGCAACAGCAAAGAACGATGTAATCAATAATATATTGTATTCGATCTCACTCTTTCCAAATCCACTCACTGACCATCCGTTCTTGAACTGAAATAAATATATTTCCGCAATGAGATAAAGTGCAAATAATAATCCAATTGGTTTTACAAATCTTCCAAGAAGAAACGTCAGTCCTCCGATAATCTCAAATACAGTAAGCGCCCAGGCAACGATCGCTCCTTGCGGGATTCCGCTCAATGTAAGAACTTCGCCGAATCCCAACACGGTGTTGGAATAAATGCGTAGCGCGCCGTGAGTAATAATAATCGTACCAATAACGATACGTAATATTGTTAATGCTTTTGTGGATTGTATTGTCATTTTTTTATTGTCGTTTGGTTTTGAGAATGAGGTTTATCCGGAGCAAAGTTCAACGAGATCGAATTGATGCAATATCGTATTCCTGTCGGTGCCGGACCATCTTCAAACACATGACCGAGATGCGCTTTGCATTTTTTGCAGTGCACTTCTACGCGCCTCATTCCAAGAGTGTTGTCAACCTCTTCCCCCACCATTCCATTGTTCATTGCAGAAGAGAATGCCGGCCAGCCGCATCCTGAATTATATTTTGCATTTGATTTGAACAATTCTGTTCCGCAGTTTGCGCAGGAATATGTTCCATCTTCAAAGAACTCGTCAAACACTCCGCTGAATGGCATTTCTGTAGCCTTCTCCCACAATACTCTTTGGCGTAACGCTGCCGTATCACCCATGGCTGATTTTACGGCGCGTGAGGCTTTGTTTTGTGTGAACATCACTCCTGCGATAAGCAACACTATAATTCCGATAATGATGACACTTTTCATATTGATCTCTTTCTTGTTGTGTAAGATATTTGTTTTCATAATCTATAACACACAAGAGTGGTTGAAAAATCCTTCTTTCAAAGAATGTTATACTTTTGTTATTCTTTCTGGCGGTAGGTCACACATAAAATTTTCAAAAAAAAATTTACGTTTCCTCATTTTCAACGTCTTCGTCGGGACCGAAAATGATGTTTTGTAAATGTCGGCTTAAAACACGCTTACATTTACATAACGCTTCGGGTTCGCTTTTAGATCTTTTGCCAGCTCATTCAAACTAAGGATCAGCGAATCAAGATGGTTATAGAGTCTCTCGTCATTCATCAATTTTCCGAGAGATCCATCTCCACGCTCGATCTTTTTAAATACATTGTCAATGGATGCGCTGGCATCTTTGAATCGACCGGACGCCTCTTCCATGGTCTTTGCTGTCACTCTTATGCTTTTTATCCCATCGTCAACATTTCCTTTTTGATCGACCGCGATCGTATCAAGCCGCTTTGCAAAACGGCTCATGTCTTCAGAAAAGGTTGTGAAATTACCAACCGCGTTATCAAGATGTCCCCCTTGTTGTAAGATCACTTGTTGAAGATCTTTTGCTGCGCGGTTCAATTCCAAAAGAATGCTTTGAATATTTCTGCGGGTCGGATCGTCAAATGTTGTGTTCACCCGTTCTAAAATTCCAAGCACATTTGTTGAAATTGGTGAAAGTGTTGAGGTTAACTCAGTAAGATCTGCTTCGTATGCTCCGGTGAGTGTATCGCCATCGTTCAAAATTCCGGGGGAAGTGCCGGGTATAATGGCGATCTGTTTTCCTCCCATAAGACTGGACGATTTGATGAATGCTTTTGAATCTTTAGAGATATTAACTTTATTATCGATTGCAACTCCAACGGCGATCACGTTTCCTGCAAGACGCATATCCTGCACCTTGCCGATATTCAATCCGGCAATTGTGATCGGACTTCCTTCGGTCAATCCATTAACGTTTGCATAAAAGAGTGTCAAACGATAATCTTTTGATCTGAAATCAATTCCTTTCAGAAAAATAATTCCGCCAACCAAAATGATGACGGCAAGAAATACCGCTATGCCGATCTTCGCTTCATTAGAAATTGTCATGCTTCACCTAAAATTGGTCATTCTGAGTAAGTTGAGTGCTTTTTACGAGACGCATCGACGAATGATTATTGTTTCCAAAATACCCTTCGACGCATCCCAACTACCATCGTCGATATTTGCTTAGGGTGACTTTCTGCTATACTATGTTTTAATTTCGCTCTCAATATATTTACGGACTTCCGGATTTGGACTGTTACGAATATCATCTTTTGTTCCGGTCATGATGAATTGTCCATTCTCAAAAATTGCAAACCGGTCTCCAACAACAAACGCGCTGTGGATATCATGTGTCACCACAATTGATGTTACTCCCAGCATCGTTTTTAATTCGTTGATCAAAAGATTGATTCCGTCTGCCGTTTCAACATCAAGTCCCGTGGTCGGTTCATCATACAACATGTATTTCGGTGTCAACGCAATCGCGCGCGCTAGTCCGACTCTTTTTTTCATTCCGCCGCTGATGTTGGACGGCATTAAATGTTCTACGTTCTGTAATTTCACTAAGCTTAAGGCATACTTCACTCGTTCGCTAATATCAACAGATTTATAATCGCTGTGTCTCCGTAATGCTAATTCTATATTCTCTCCCACTGTCATCGAATCAAACAATGCTGCACCCTGAAATAAAAATCCAAATTTGAATCTCATCCGCTGCAGTTGTTTGTATGTTAACGATTGAACTTCTTTTCCGTCAACAACAATTGCTCCGCTGTCTGGTTTGATCAATCCGATGATCATTTTCAACAGTACACTTTTTCCACCGCCGCTTCGTCCGATAATGACGAGCGTTTCATTGTCTCGGACTTCAAGGTTTACACCGCAATGAACTTGTTTCTCGCCAAATCTTTTCCAGATGTTTGTCAGTTGAATCATAGCAGCACCGAGGCGAGAATAAAATCCATCACTACAACTGAAAGGCAGGTTATTACAACGGTGTTCATTGTTGCTTTGCCGACTCCTTCTGAGCCCCCTTGGACTTGAAATCCTTGATAGCATGAAACTGATGTAATGATAAATCCAAAGACCGTCGCTTTAATGATTCCGAATACTGCATCCCATACTTCAAACGAGCTTTGCATTCCGCTGACGAATGCTTCCGATGGAATTCCCGCGATCACAGATGCGCCGAACATTCCTCCAAGAATTGCGACCAAATCGCCGAAAACTACCAGCAATGGGAACATCAATACGCCTGCAATTACTCTTGGCGTGATTAAAAATGAAATAGGGTCGAACGCCAGAGCTTCCAATGCATCGATCTGTTCCGTTACGCGCATTGTTCCAAGTTCGGCCGTTATTGTCGCACCGACTTTTCCGGCCAACACCAACGCTGTCAACAATGGTGTTAACTCCAATAAAACGGATTTGGTGACCAGTGCGCCAACCACCGAACGCGGAATCCAATCATACAACTGATACGAAGACTGCACTGCTGTTACCATTCCAACAAACATTGAAACAAAAATAACAATGGGAATGGAATTATTCCCGATCATTACCATTTGTTGAATGATGTTACCGGAATAGTCCTTTGCGTTGCGAAAATTATAGATCATCCACGCGATGGTGCTGAGATAGCGGCCAAGATGTTCGAAAAATGAAAGGATCAGTTTTCCGGGACGAACGAATATTTCCGCGGCGCGAGTAAGTAAAGAAGAGTGGGTAATTTCAGTCATTCATTTGATGATTGTTTTGTGCTGTCAATATGAAAAAACTGGAGGGTAAAATCAAGGAAGCATTGTCATAAAAGCTTTAATAATTACGGCGTTATGTATTGTTTGTGGGTTCTTGTTCGTCGGTCTTTCGTAAACGCCCCGATTTGCGTATGGCATCGGTTAACAGAAATTCGATCTGTGCATTCGCGCTGCGCAGATCGTCGGCAGCCCATTTTTCAAGTGCTGTATAAATGTCGTTATCTAACCGTAATAAGAATTTTTTCTTTTCGCTCATTATAATTTTATCCTGTTACGCTGCTCCGCTCGCTGCTTGGCGCCGGGAAAGTATCTGATCATACACGATCATAATCATCCACGGATGTTTATCGAGCATTTCCGACTCATGCTCAATGGTTACGATAAGCCCCTTTTTAAAAAGAGACTCTCGCTCCAATGAAATTAATTTTACTTTTTGTTGTGAATAAAGTTCGTTCTTATTCTTCCAAATTTCATAAACGTACTCGATCCGTCCGCCATTGGGAAGTTCGAACATTCCTCCCTTGCCCCATTTCCCGACGTTGAATTTTGCAAATGGAAGTTGATCGTATTTTTTTTTGATCTCAAGATTTGATCTCCACCATTGCGGTTTCGAAAATTCCCACGCCTCTCCGAATCCTTCAACAAGTGCGGTAGAGCTGAAGAGTTTTGGATAACTCATTGTTATCAGCACCTCATTCTCCGTGCGCATTTGATAGATCCGCTTCCAGATGGATGGCTGGACTAATTGAACTTTTTCTGTTCGATGTTGT
This sequence comes from Bacteroidota bacterium, assembly GCA_025355705.1. Lineage (GTDB taxonomy): Bacteria > Bacteroidota > Ignavibacteria > UBA10030 > UBA8401 > UBA8401. The sequence goes on from JANXZD010000037.1 coordinate 5,883, forward strand.
GAAAATGGCTTCATAAATATTTTAAATTTGGCCGACTGTCTGTCGCGCGGCGACAGTCGGCGATTTTCTTTTCACTATCGTCATTCCCGCATGCTTCTGGCGGGAATCCATAAAGTGGGTGTCCGATAAAAGCATTCGAGCATGACGTTTTAGAATTATTGATACAACGTTCCCGTATTGATCACCGGTTGAACATCTTTATCGGAAACCAGCGCAACCATAAGATTGTTCACCATTGTTGCTTTTTTATCTTCGTCGAGCGTTACAATATTTTGTTCGGACAACATTCGTAATGCATCCTGAACCATCCCAACCGCCCCTTCAACAATTTTCTTTCGCGCAGCGATGATCGCCTGCGCCTGCTGACGGCGAAGCATTGCTTGCGCAATCTCTTGCGCGTACGCAAGATGACTTATTCTCGCCTCAATGATATTGACTCCTGCAACCTGCAAGCGCGTTTGAACTTGTTTTTGCAACGCCTCTGCAATCACTAATGGACTTCCGCGGAGTGATGCTTTCTCTTCTTCGTGCGAATCGTACGGATATTCTGAAGCAAGCGCGCGGATTGCTGTTTCACTTTGGATTGCAACAAACTGTTCGTAATTTTCTACATCGAACAACGCACGCGCGGAATCGACAACACGATAGACCACAACTGCGCCGATCTCGATCGGGTTGCCGTCGAGGTCGTTCACTTTAATTCGTTCGCTGTTAAAATTGTGAATGCGAAGTGAGACACGCTTTTTTGCTGCAAATGGATTTGCATACCAAAATCCCGATTCCCGGACCGTGCCAATGTAATTGCCGAAGAGAACGAGAACACGAGATTCGTTTGGCTGGACTACAAAGAATCCCGCTATTGCTATAAAAATAATAATGAGCGACGGAATGAATATTAAAAGCATGCTTGGATCTTGATGCCTGATCATTGAGACAAGCAAATATCCGCTGAATAATACTAGGGCAAGAAATCCTATTAAGGCTACATATCCGTTAATTGTAACTGCGTTTTTTTCAACAACTGTTTTCATTATGACACCCTTTCGTTGTTTGTTATCATAATGATATCAATTCAATATCAAAAAATCAATGGAAGTTTTTGCTTAAAATATATAAGCCTCGGAAAATGTTATTTTTCAAGGCTTATATAAATCGCTTTTTCTATTTTTTTATCTCAGAAGCATCATCTTTTTAACCTCGGAAAATGAACCGGAAGAAAGTTTATAAATATACATTCCACTGGAAAGTTTTGATGCATCAAACTCCACGAAGTAACGACCAGATTCCTTGTAATTGTTCACAAGAGTTGCGACTTCTTTACCCAACACATCATACACTTTCAACACGACATTCCCTGCTTTTGGCAAGGCGTAGTTGATCATTGTTGTTGGATTGAATGGGTTGGGATAGTTTTGTGTTAGCGTAAATGATTGTGGCAAGTTTGATTCTTCATTAATGACGACCGTCGGGTTATCAAAATCCAATATATTCATCCATACACTTGGAGATATACCGACAAACTTAGTCCACGCAGAATATATTTTTCGATTCCTCAATTTCACACAAGAATAAATATTCTCTCCTGTTTGTATTTTATTTATTTGAAAATTCGATCCGATTTTTGTCGTGCCTAAAGAATAACGCTGTGCAATTACGTTTGTTCCGTCTTCCCAAACAATAATAAAATTTCCATCCGAATCTATGTCTGATGATACTTCGCTTCCGCCTGTAGCTAATAATTCATTAGCTTTTTGAGTAACTCCAACTGGTACGCCTTGTTCGGAAAACTCTTGAAAATATATATTGGATTTGTAATTTGTAGTATCCTTTTCCCAGACAACGATAATATTCCCGTTCTTTTTGTAAATAACCGATGGTTTGCTTATGTAGTTATACTCTAATTTATCAAAAGATATGAAAACCATTTTATCTGAAATTGATTTTAGACTATCGTCATATGCATTGCCAGCTATTTTCCATTTGCCAACCGAATCCTTCTCCACCCAAACGACTATATATCCAGAACCGGAAGATCGTCTGATGATTGTTTGCCCGTCTTCACTAACCTTTAGCCATGAATTATTAAAAACAGTATCAACTGGGTGGCTCTTTTGCAAAGGGGGAAATTTGAGTTTATGAAAGTATATGTCGGTATATCCTTCAGAAAATGAACGACTCCCTTTGCCTGCCCATACCGCAAATAACATTGAATCATTATGCCAAATTATTTCCGCTCTTCTTCGATATGCATCGTTAGGTATTATTTCGCTATCATCAAACAATACTTCGCTTGAAACATCAATACCATTTTTTAATATCTTTCCTTTTATGTAAGTACTAAAAACAGTAAAATCTAAGGAAACTCTGTCCTCCCAAACACACGCAATATATCCTTTATTTATTGATAATGATGGATTTCCCACTCTAATTACACTTGAGATTTTTCGAGTCTGATAAATTACATTACCCATACTATCAAACGCTGAATATTGTGCACTTTGATCTCTTTTTTGAGCGTTTACCCAAACCATATGTATTTGGCCATTTGAATCAAATTTAAATATTGGGTTTGTCCCCGAATCGGAAATCATAAAATCGTTTTTGTATTGGGAATAAGAAAGTGTTGTTATTAAAATTATTGAATATAGAGAAAATGTTTTATACATACAGGTCACCTTTTTTAAACATAATATAAAATTATTCCATCCGATTGCACAATACAATCGGATAGGGATATCTATTACTTTTGCAAAATCATTTTTTGACTTCTTGTGGTATTTCCTGATTTCATCGTATAAAAATAAATTCCACTAGACAAGTGTGATGCATCGAAATTCATTTGATAAAATCCCGGTTGTTTTATTCCTTCTGCAATTGTAGCTATCTCCTGCCCTAACCCGTTGAATAGTTTAATTGAAACAAACTGTTCGCTTGGGATAGAATATTTGATTGTTGTCATTGGATTGAACGGATTCGGATAATTCTGATACAACGTTGGATTAGATGGTAACTTAATTACTTCCAATTCTATTCCCTTTTTTTGCATCCCGTTGTAGTCGACAGATAGCGAAGATGATGCTGTCGAGGTTAAGTTTGTTAAGTCCTTCGCTTTTACATAATAATAAGCGGTATAAGGATTGTTTCCACTGATATAAAGATCGTAATCGTCGTATGTAGTTGTTGGTGTGTTGACTTCTGCAATTTTAACGTAATCTGAACCTACGTCTCTCCATATTTCATATTTTGTTACATCCCATTCTCCTGCAGTCCAAGACAAACGAGGGTAACTGCTTACATTTGTATACGAAAGATTTTCTGGTGCCGAAGGTGGTTGAAGGGCTTTATAAGCATTAATTCTTCCGTAACCCAGATACTGATTCCATCCGTTACCATCATAAGGAAAACGAGTCGCATCAATTTTATCGGTAGTCTTTGTGATGTAATCACTTACTTGTTGAACTGTTAAACTGGAATTGCAAGATAGTAATAGTCCAGCAAGTGCGGCTGTAAGAGGGGCGGAAAATGAAGTACCGCTGACCTGTTCGTATCCACCATAATAGTCCGTCGTCCATACATCAAAACCAGGGGCAGAAACATCAACAAAGGAACCATAATTCCAAACATCAACAAATTGTTCAATGTTTTGATTTAATCCTGTTCCAGAAACAGCAATAACTCCCGAATAAGCTGCAGGCCATGTGGTAAATGGAATTCTGCTGCAATCACAATCTTCCGGATATGGTGCCATCCAACCCTCATTCATACTTTTATTTCCTGCGGCAGCTACACACACAACACCTTCTGCAATTGCATTGGCAACTTCATCTGCAACTTCTGGATTATTGTACGGTTTCAATGAACCTAACCATTTTAATGGCTTGGGACAACCGATTTCAACTAGATCTTCATAAGTAACTTGACACACAGTACCAAAACTCATATTGATGACATCTGAATATCTTGCACACATATCAATTGCGTCAACAGTTGAAATATCAATATTGTATGTGTTTAATTTTATATTAAATCCTAAACTTGCAATACCTGTATCATTATTTGTTTTTGCAGCGGCAATTCCTGCAACCTGAGTACCATGTGTTCCTGTAATGGCATTG